>DAOTOD010000408.1:0-1006 GCA_035451165.1 Bacteroidales bacterium | reverse complement strand
ATTATATTCATTAAGTATATTAAATACCTTAGTGAGTGTAAGAGTACCTTCTGTTATTAAGTCAGCACCTTCCATAAAGGAGATTGGTGGCAATTCAGGGTCATTAAATTCAGTAGAATCTTTAATTTCTTTTTTTAATTCACGTGCAATAATTTCTACAGTGGTTGCTCCAGAAATTATTTTTTTACCTTGAAAATTTTCAAAAATTTTGGCTAATTCAAGATCTTTTTCTTTATCATAAGGAGGGCCAGTACATATAAGTATTTTTCTTGGCTCTCTAAAATATATAACTGCACAAGTTATATCATCTTTAGGAGTATAATTATCGTTTTGTATAGCTTTGTTTATTATTTTAGTTGCAAGGTTATAGGCGGAAATGTCTAAATTATTAGTTAAAACATAAGTTATATAGTTTTCTAGTTCTTCTTTGCCCCATCCTGTAGGTAATTTATTACTTCCCATACCTGATTGTACTACACCATCTGAACAAATTATTATTCTATCTTCTTTTTTAGCTATAAAATAACAATATCTTAATTCTTTATTTTTATGTTTTTTAGAAACTAATGGTAAAGTATCCCAGTTAATTGATAATTTTTTATTTGAATGTAATATAATAGCTTGAGGATTATCATATTCTATTATAGTTGTTTTCCCAGTATGTTCTATATCTATAATTGTAAATGTCGAATAACTAATTTGTCGCTCATTACATATAGGTAAAGTATTCATAATTATTTCGGCTATACGATAAGCAGTTTTATGTTCTTTTGTAAAATTTAATGCCATAGTAGCTGTTATAGTTGCTAATACATTAGCTTTAATGCCGTGTCCTAGTCCATCTGATAAAACTAATATAGTTCTATTTTCTTCTTTTATTTTTTGAAAGACAAAAACATCACCGCATATACGTTGCCCTGCAAAATTTTTTTGTTTGTAACCTACCTCTATGTGAAATAAATTATTCATTGAGATTTTAGCGGTTTATAAGCTTCAATAATAGAAT
>DAOTOD010000407.1:0-1105 GCA_035451165.1 Bacteroidales bacterium | reverse complement strand
TTCGTAAGACTTTGGTAGCCTGATTGTGATATTTTTTCTAGTATTCTATCTATTTTTTTCTGTCTTGCAGTTTTCATTTCATTGTATTCTTCATCAGACATATATCTTACGTTATTGGAATATTGTGAATAATATTTTTTTGTAGGCTTTTTAAATATATTAAAAGCCATTATTTTTAAAGGTAATTTGTTAACTATAATGTAAAGATATCCAGCCATAGCACCTCCTATATGTGCTATGTGCCCTCCAGAATTGCTTTTATTAATACTTATTAAATCAATTAAAATAATTATTAATACCAAGTATTTTAATTTTATTTTACCTATTAATAAAAGATTTACTGAAAAATTAGGTATATATGTAGCTATAGCAGTGAGAATAGCAAGTATAGAAGCAGAAGCTCCTATAGCTACAGCAACATTTAAATTATCATAAAAAACAGGAAATAAGTTATAAAACAAAATGAATAAAAAGGCCCCACATAAACCTCCCAATAAATATACTTTTATGAATTTATTAGTACTAAAATATTGTAGAAACATTCTTCCTGCAAAATAAAGAATTATCATATTGAAAAATATATGGAAAAAATCAATATGTGTAAACATATAAGTTATTATTGTCCATGGTTTTAACAATAATGCATTTGTATTAGCTGGTACAGCAAGAACTTTTATTAACTCATCAAAATAATAATCTTTTTTAAGTAAAAATAAACATACTTTAATTACATTTATTACTAAAAATATTGCTATATTAGTAAGTATAAGTGTTGATAATATATTTTTTTGTTTAAAAACATATATTATTTGGTTAATAATGTTTTTATTATAGTTGTTAGAATACATCATGTATAATAATTATTTTTATTTTGTTTGCCGAGCCAATACTTTATAAGTAAAAATCCAAATATCATCCCTCCAAGGTGTGCAAAATGTGCAACATTGTCACCAGGTCTATTTGAAAATCCTAACAATAATTCTGCTAATCCATAAAAAATTACAAACCATTTTGCTTTTATAGGAAGAAAAAAATAAAGATAAATATAAGAGTTAGGGAAGAACATACCAAAAGCTAATAATAATCCAAATACTGCTCCTGAAGC
>DAOTOD010000406.1:0-1127 GCA_035451165.1 Bacteroidales bacterium | reverse complement strand
TAATGTTAATGCCTATATGACTCTCAGATATGAAAAGCAAAATATTGGCAATGTTATAAAAACTAATAAAAAAAGGAAAGAAAGCAATCGTAAAGTACTTAAAAATGAACTTAAAAACGAAAAAGCTAATATGATTGTTTTTAATCGCTTATCTCCCTTTGATCCTAGGACTGGTGAAGAAAAACCTTCATTAGAAGGACAATTTCAATATTACGTTCCTGAAGCAAATATTATAGATGCTTTCATATTTAAAAAAGGTAAATGGTTATTTATTAAGGATATAGATGCTAAAAATCCTAAAACAAAAAGAATAAGAAAGCTTAAGGTTAACAATTAAATAATAAATTAATAATATAAATAATTATATATTTGTAACTTAAATTAAACTTAATAATAGTTATGAAAACATTTTTAAGCAAATTATTTTTCATAGAAGTTATAATCTTATTATCTATAAACTTACATTCACAAAACCCACAGTTAATACTTGAAGGTACATTCATTTCACCTCCTGGTTATTCTGATCAAGTAGGTATTGGCTTTGACTATGGAGCATCTTTTGGTCTCGATCCTAATGATTATGATAAAATATGGAATACTGACCCTAATATGCCTAACTTTTATGCTACAGTTTACGGAAATAGTAATCCTTATTATTATGCTACAATGCCTATTGTACAAGATACTACTATTATATTACCTATGGGATATATCGTTAAAAAAAACAGTACTAACAAAATTTCAAACATCTTAATAAATGACTTCCCCACAGGCAGCACAGTAACCCTGATTGATTCTCTAAACCATATACATACTGATTTTACTAATGTAGGAGCTTATTATACTTTCACTATTAACCAAAATGATTGCTATAGCTCATCAGGAAGTAATGCTTGTTATATTAATCCTAATAGCCCAGCATGCTATAGTTGTCAAGCTGCATGGACAAGTCGTTTTTATCTAAAATTTTATTTTCCACCAACTGGTGGAAGTAACTCTCCTACTATAAATACTGGTAATCCAATATCAACAAATTATTGTGAAGGTAATAATATTCAAATACCTTTTACTATTTCAGGAACCTTCGACCCTACTAACATATTTACAGCTCAACTTTCTGACTATAC
>DAOTOD010000405.1:0-1147 GCA_035451165.1 Bacteroidales bacterium | reverse complement strand
GGGAACTTATAGCAAGTCGTTGAGCTTCAGTCATACGAGGTATCAAAATACCTTTGGTTGTGCTGCTAATATCTAACATTGCTGAAGGATCTGCAGGATTACCTGTTGTATTTATAGCGGCTCCTCCTTGGGCGGAGCTTTTATTAAAAGAAAAAAACATCATTAAGATGAATAAAACTACTAATGTTAACTTGTGATTTTTCATAATATTAAAATTTAGGTTTAATAATTTTCAAATATAAAAATAAAATTTAAAATTGTAGATACAAATATAATATTTTTTTTTAAAATCCAATAAAAAAAATTAATTATTATTAATGTTATGATAATTTGTTTTTATTAATTGCAAAAGTTTTTCTACTGCTTCATTTTCTGGTATATTTTTAAATATTATTTTTCTTTTTGCGTATATGGTTACTTTACCTGGAGAGGTTCCCACGTATCCATAGTCGGCATCAGCCATTTCGCCTGGTCCATTTACAATACATCCCATTACGGCTATTTTAATGTTTTTATAAGATGAAGGTAAACGATTTCTAATTTTTTGAAGAGTTCCGGCTACATCATAAGTAGTTCGGCTACAAGTGGGACAAGCAATAAATTCAGGTTTATATAATTTTTTGCGTGTAACTTGAAGAAGGTTATATATTTCTTCTATGATTAAAATAGTATTTTTATTAAATTTATTTATAGTAATAATTATACCTTTGACTTTATTTTCAAGTAATAAAGGCCCTAAGGTCATTGAAGTTTTTATTTTAAAAGAGTTAATATCTATATCGGGAGGGATTATTATTTCGGCTAATGAAGGTAATTTATTATTTATTAAATAATTTAAAATAGGCTTGTTTATATTTATAGTTTGAATAGGTATTTGTAGTAAAATATTTTTGTTTTTTTCTGTTTTTTCAAAGAAACTTAAAACTTTATTTTCAGTGTGTTTTAGTATAGCATTATTTAAGATTTTGATATTTTTAGCTGAGGATTCAATATTTTGCTTTGTATTAAAGCATATAATATCAGGAGTTGCTTTCGTTTTTTTAAATATTTTATTTTTATTATCAAATGAACCCAATATTTCTTGTAAGAATGTTTCATTTATTTTATTTTTTTTAATTGATAAGATGACAGGGTAGGGGGTTCCTAT
>DAOTOD010000404.1:0-1165 GCA_035451165.1 Bacteroidales bacterium | reverse complement strand
ATGGTATTATGCATAATGACATAAATATACCTAACAATATAATCATTATGCTTGTAAAACGAAAGACTAATTTTATATTAATGTTAGCAAATAAAAACATTAATAAATGTTGTTTAAAATTAGATAAATTGGTTTAATGGAATAATTTTTCAATTTTTTTAATTGCTTTTGGTAAAGAAAATACAATTACATGGTCATTTTCTTTGATTTGGAAGTTGCCTGTTGCTATAAAACTTTCATTTTGCCTTATGATGCCTCCTATAATAGCATCAGAAGGTATATCAAGTTTATTAATAGGTTTTTTCGTAGCTGGTGCTCCTTTTTTTACAACAAATTCAAGTACTTCTGCATCTGCACCATTAAGACATTTGATAGAACTTACTTCTGCTCTCATAGTAAATCTAAAAATGTAACTTGCTGTAATTAGCTTTTTATTTATAAATGTTTCTAAACCAATATTTTGGGCAATATCGAGATAATCAATGTTTTCTATAAGTGGAATTATTTTTTTTACCCCTAGTTTTTTTGCTAATAAAGAGGTTAAAATATTTGTTTCAGAATCTTCTGTTACTGCTATAAAGGCGTCTGTTTCTGTAATGCCTTCTTGTTCTAGTAATTCAATGTCTCTAGCATCTCCATGTATAATTAAAGTATCACTTAATATTTCAGCAATTTGAGTACATTTTTGTTTATTATTTTCAATTAATTTTACGTTATAATTTTTTTCTAATTCTATAGCGGCTTTTATGCCTATTTTACTTCCTCCTACAATTATAATATCTTTAATAATTAATTTTTCTTTACCTCCAAGTTTTAAAAGTTGATCAATAGCTTCAGGTTTTGTTATAACGTATGCGAGATCTCCTGTTTCAAAAGCATCATTACCTCTAGGAATTATAGTATTACTATTTCTATGTATAGCTACAGCACGGAAGCTTAATTGTGGATTTTCTGCAGCAATTATATTAAGTGTTTTACCTATGACAGGAGCATTATCGTCAAGTTTAATAAGAAATAGCAGTAATTTACCACCAGAAAAATCAAATATTTCTGTTGCAGTAGCTTGATTTAGTAATCTGATAATTTCATTTGCAGCTATTCTTTCGGGGCAAACCATAGCATCAACCCCCATAGTTTTGAATAATTCTTTATTCTGTGGGGTTAA
>DAOTOD010000403.1:0-1165 GCA_035451165.1 Bacteroidales bacterium | reverse complement strand
AATAAAATTAAACGAACAACAAGTAAATCAATTAAAAGAAGTTTGTAAAGAATTTAATAATGACCCTGGTGAGTTAATTAACGTTTTACATAAAGCCCAATCTATTTTTGGCTATTTACCTGCCGAAGTACAAGAAATTATAGCACAGGAACTTAATATATCTCTTGCTAAAGTATATGGTGTTGTTACTTTTTATTCATTCTTTACAATGCAGCCTAAAGGATTACATCCTATAAGCATATGTATGGGAACAGCATGTTATGTAAGAGGTGCAGAAAAAGTACTCGAAGAATTTAAAAGAACTCTTAAAATCCAAGTAGGTGAAACAACCCCTGATGGTAAATTCTCTCTAAGTTGCCTAAGATGTGTAGGAGCTTGTGGACTAGCACCAGTAGTAACTATAGGAGAAAAAGTTTATGGACGCGTAGCTCCCGACGGTGTTAAAGATATTCTTAAAGAATACGAATAAGAAAATACCTTAGTAATATTCTAATCATAATCTTTTTCAAAGTTTATAATAATTTTTTTAATGTTTATTATATTTGTTCAAAAAACAAAAATGAACAAATATTTATTATTATTACTTTTGCTAATTATTATTAATTCTTGCCAAAAAGAAGCAGGTGAAGGAGGACAAGCTACTATATATGGAAAAGTATATGTTAAAGATTATAACAATAATTTTACAATATTAAAAGGCGAATATTATGCGCCTGATAAAGATGTATATATAATTTATGGAAATAATCGTACTTATAACGACAGAACAAAAACCTCATATGATGGGACATACCAATTCAGTAATTTGAGAAAAGGTAAATATAAAATATATGTTTACTCTAAAGACTCTACTGCCACTTCCCCAGCAGGTATTATACCTATAATTAAAGAAGTAGAAATAACAAAAAGGCACGAAGAATATAATGTCCCTGATATAATAATTTTCGATTAATTATAAAAACAAGCTATAAAAAATGAAAATTAATTTAATATTAACTTTTATTTTCACAATAACAAGTTATACTTTTAATATATATCCCCAAACTAAAAAAGAAATAAAAGCTGCTAAAGTAAAATCAATAACCGTATATCAAACTACATACAAAAACAATAAAGAGCTATCATGGAAAGATAGTTACCAACAATATGATAAAAATGGACGACT
>DAOTOD010000402.1:0-1227 GCA_035451165.1 Bacteroidales bacterium | reverse complement strand
ATATCTTCAAGCTATGATTATTATTGGGAAATATATCATCTAATGGGAGACCCTTCTTTAATGGTATACTTTTCAGTACCACCACAATTAAACTGTAATTATAACCCATTAATACCTTTAGGAACAAATACTTTTACAGTGAATACCGAACCTTATGCTTATGTTGCAGTCAGTTGTAATGGCGTATTACATGGAGCTGCTATAGCTGACGCCTTTGGAGTGGCTGATATAAATATCATTCCTTTTACAACTTCTAATATGGTCGATATTGTTGCTACCAAACAAAACAGAAAACCATTTTTCGGAAATATCATTGCTGCTTCACCCACAGGGCCCTATATAATATTAAATAGTAAATCAATTAACGACGCTTCAGGCAATAATAATGGTATACCAGAAGCCAATGAAAATATATTAATTACTATAACCCTTAAAAATTATGGAGCTGACACAGCTTTTAATGTAACTGCTACCATAAATTCTACAGATCAATATATAAATATTACTGATAATAGTGAAAACTATGGTAACATAGCTCCAAATGATACTCACATTAAAAATGATGCTTTTGCTTTTACTGTAAATGGTAATATACCCGATAAACATGTAATTAATTTAACTCTAATAATTACTGACGCTAATAGTAATTCTTGGAATTCATCATTTACTCTCACTGCTAATGCTCCTGTATTAACAGCTGGAAATTTTATTATCGATGACTTTTCAGGAGGCAATAATAATAATAGATTAGACCCCGGTGAAAATGCTATATTATTAATAGAAACTAAAAATACAGGAACAGCAGATGCTACAGGTACTATTGCTACCTTAAGTACTAATAACCCAAACATAATTATAAATAATAATACTTATAATGTAGGTTTTATTAATGCCGGAAGCTATAGTTATGCTATATTCAATATAACTGTTCTAAATTCTGCTATGCTCGGTGAACAAGTTGATTTTGTATTTAATGCTTCCTCTGGTCAATATAATGTTCAAAATACTTATAGTACAATGATAGGTATTGTTAGTGAAGATTGGGAAACAGGCAATTTCAATAAGTTTAATTGGATACTTTCAGGAGATGCTAACTGGTTTATCACAACAAATAACCCTTATGAAGGTTTATACTGTGTACAATCAGGCCCTATAACCCATCAACAATCAAGCTTATTATCAATAACTGTCAATGTTACTTCTAATGATACCATATCTTTTTACAGT
>DAOTOD010000401.1:0-1239 GCA_035451165.1 Bacteroidales bacterium | reverse complement strand
AAAGAAAGTATTGCTATTAGAATAAAACTACTTTTGGCGTATGAAGTTATTGATGAGGTAAAAGTTAAAATTAACGAAAGGCCTATATTATTAAGAACTATAGCTATTATATATAACAAAATGTTGTTAATAAAATTACCAAAAAACATATAAAATATAATAAAAGATGAAAATGATATAATGAGTGTTAGAGTTATATTTAGCAATATTTTAGAAATTAAATATATTAAAGGGCTTACAATACTGTAATAATATATTTTATTAGAATATGGTTCTTTAATAAGACTTGTAGTTATAGCAGTAGTAACAGAGAAGAGTAAAATAATCCAAAACAAGCTATTAATAATTATTTGGTTGTAGTTATTATCTAGTATATAATATGTAGTAATAATAGAAGTTATTGAAAAAAGTAATACACTTCCATAAAAAATTTTATCTTTAAAGAGTAAAATAAAATCTTTAACATATAAATTAATAATTTGTTTGCCTTTTGTTGGCATATGATATACATTAATTTTATATATATAAAAAAAGATTGCCTCATTATAGAAGCAATCTTTTTTTTAAGATGATTTTTTTAATTTTATTCAACAATTAATTTTCCTGAAGTTAAGCTATTGTTGGCTTGTACAGTATAAAAGTAAAGACCTGGTTTTAGGTTTTGCGTATTAATTTTTATATTATGGTTGCCTATATTTTTAGTACCAACATTAATTTTAAGTACTTCTTGGCCCATTAAATTATTAATATATACAGTAACATTACTAGGTTTTTGTAATGATATATTGAGATTGGTATAATCTTTACAAGGATTAGGATAATTTTGTAATATAGATACAATACCATCATTATAAGTCTTTATTCCTGAGGTAAAATCAGTTTCGTTAAATGATACGCCTGTTAATAGTTCAAATGTAGGAGGATCATCAGGAGTTGCTCCTATGTCAGCTGTCACTATAGGTATAATATAATCATTCCCTTGTGAAATAACCCTATCAGCTACATACATGAAGAAATTGTCTCCATCATAGGCAGTATTGACGGTAAAATTAATAGAGGGGGTTTTATAACCTGTGTTAATATCATAACCTCTTGCTATTATATCGGGTATATTTACCATAGTAGTGAAGGTAGTATCAGAGTCGGTCCATACGCAGAAAATTTTAGTTCCATCATAAGATCTTGTAGCCTGTATTCTGTGATCCCAGCCAACAGCATCAGCACCAGAGCCGAACCCTG
>DAOTOD010000400.1:0-1244 GCA_035451165.1 Bacteroidales bacterium | reverse complement strand
ATACTAGCTCTGAACTACGAAGAAGCTATCACATTTTACGAAAAATATAAAAATAATTTATTAGGTATAATTTCTGACATTAGTTTTAAACGTAATGGTGTAACTGACCCATTAGCTGGTAAAAAACTCTGTGAAAAAGTTAAATTAAATGATTCGCAAATACCTATATTAATACAATCAGCTGATATTGAAAATGAAAAAATTGCTCAAAAGCTTAATGTTAAATTCATTTATAAAAACTCTAAAACTTTATCTCTTGAATTGCGAGAATTTATGAATGAATATATGGCTTTCGGTGATTTTATATTTAGAGATCCTACTACAAATAAAGAAATTACTAGAGCTACTGATCTACAAGCATTACAACAAAAAATTTTTGAGATACCTGACAATTCACTAAGTTACCATATTGAAAGAAATCATTTTTCTAAATGGTTAAATGCAAGAGCTTTATTTCCTCTTGCCGAAATGTTTAAATATGCCCGACCAGAAGATTTTAATGACCTAGACGAAGTTAGAAGATACCTTTTTGATGCTATATCAAGTTTTAGATTAAACAAAGGACGTGGTATAATTGCCGACTTTGACAAAGAACGTTTCGATGAATACTTTATATTTAGCCGTATAGGAAAAGGATCTTTAGGCGGTAAAGCTAGAGGACTAGCATTTATCGATTCTATAATTAAAAGAAATAAAATCTTTGACAAATTCGAAAACGTAATTATTACTATACCTTTAACTGTAGTGCTTACTACCGACATATTTGACGAATTTATGGAAGAAAATAATCTTTATAAAATAGGCCTTTCTTCCAATTTAAGCGATCAAGAAATTCTTAATGAATTTATTAAAGCACGTTTGCCTTTTAAAATACACGAAAATCTTGTAGCTTTTGTTAATGTAATTAAAAATCCTATAGCCATAAGATCTTCTAGTCTTCTCGAAGATTCTCATTACCAACCTTTTGCAGGAATTTATTCTACATATATGTTACCTAAAGTAAAAGATGAAAGATTAATGATAGAAATGCTTAGTTATGCCATTAAAAGTGTATATGCTTCTGTATTTTTCAAAAATAGTAAAGCATATGTAGAAGCCACTTCTAATGTTATTGATCAAGAAAAAATGGCTATAATACTTCAAGAAGTTTGTGGCCGACAATATAATGGTAAATTTTACCCTATAATCTCAGGAGTTGCACGCTCAATAAATTTTTACCCTATTGCTCCTGAAAAACCTGAAGA
>DAOTOD010000399.1:0-1264 GCA_035451165.1 Bacteroidales bacterium | reverse complement strand
AACAGGATATATATATTTTGAACATAAATCAACACTGCCTTTACCCGATATTCTTATAATAGCAATAGCACCTGTAGCTGCTGCCGTTGCTGGAGCACAAATAATAGAATTAAATGAAAATGCATCTATACTATTTATCATTTTAATACATATTTTAATTATTCATTAACATATTCATTTGTTCACCTATATTAGCAGGAGAATCTACTACAATTATTCCGCATTCTTTTAAAATATTTTTTTT
Organism: Bacteroidales bacterium; assembly: GCA_035451165.1. GTDB lineage: Bacteria > Bacteroidota > Bacteroidia > Bacteroidales > JAKIYJ01 > JAKIYJ01. The sequence continues at coordinate 1,020 of DAOTOD010000399.1, read as the reverse complement.
AGCTTCAGCAGTATCAGCTTCGCCTCCTATAATAGCTCCAGCATGCCCCATAGTTCTACCTTTAGGTGCTGTAGCTCCTGCAATAAATCCTACAACAGGTTTTTTCCCATTATTTTTAATCCACATAGCAGCTTCAGCTTCCATATTACCTCCTATTTCTCCTATCATAACTATACCTTCAGTTGCTGGGTCATTCATAAACAACTCTATAATTTCTTTCATAGAAGTTCCAACAATAGGATCGCCTCCTATACCCACTGCTGACGATTGCCCTAAGCCTATTTTAGTAAGTTGATATACTGCTTCATATGTTAAAGTTCCTGAGCGAGATACTATTCCTATTTTCCCTGGAGAATGAATAAAACCAGGCATAATACCAACTTTTGCTTCACCTGGGGTAATAATACCAGGGCAATTAGGCCCTATTAAATGTATATTATTTTTATTACTAACATATTCATATACCATAATCATATCCTTTACTGGAATTCCTTCAGTAATACATACTATAACTTCCATATTTGCTTCTGCTGCTTCTAATATAGCATCAGCAGCATAAAAAGCAGGTACAAAAATAACAGACACATTAGCATTAGTTTCTTTAAGTGCTTGATATACTGTATTAAACACAGGCTTATCGAGATGTTTTATTCCACCCTTTCCTGGTGTAACCCCTCCTACTACATTAGTACCATATTGTATCATTTCTTGAGCATGAAAAGTAGCTTCTCTGCCTGTAAATCCTTGTATTAAAACCCTAGAATTTTTATTAACTAATATTCCCATATATGACAATAATATGTAAAATTTTTTGTTAAAAATAATTAAAATCAGTGTATTAATATTTTGAAACACAAATTTGGCAAAATAAAATTTTTATATGTAAAAAAATTATATTTTAGCAGTTGTTTATTCAATAAACTATGAATCATAATATAAATTTTGGTGGAATTCCTGAACGTTATTGTAATAAAGAAAATTCTCCAATTGTAATACTACCAGTACCTTATGATGGTACAA
>DAOTOD010000398.1:0-1283 GCA_035451165.1 Bacteroidales bacterium | reverse complement strand
GTAATATTGGGTGCTGCATCTCCTTTTCTTGATATACAATTTGAGCAACTTGAAAATGCAATAAAAAATATTTTTAAGAAAAAAGGTGAGGATGTTATTAACCTTAACATAGCTGCAATAAAAGCTGGTAGAGATTTTACTCAAAAAAATATGTAACCTATATAATATCCAATTAATTCCTACCTCAAGGCAAAACAACTTTTATATACAAATAATAACTTATTATACTACTATATATGAAATAGGTCTTTTTTTAATATAATATATTTAAAATAATTTTTAATAACACCAACAATAGCTAGTTATAAGTTAAATATCTTTTATTTATTTTATACCTTATTTTATTAATTTTATTACCTAGTTTAGCCTTCATAAAATTTTTAAATTTGAAATCATTGATTTTCAGGCTATTATACTACAATTGTGATAAAAATGCAAAATAAACAATCTAAAATCAAAAATTTGTTAACATTATTTAACATTTTCATTAACATTATTTAACTTATAACATTAGTAGAATTTGCAAGCATACTTTTATTTTTGTACAATCAAATTTTTTATTATGGAACTAAATATAGACATTAAAGAATTAAATGAAAAAATTCAACGTGAAAGTGCTTTTGTCGATATAATACAAATGGAAATGAATAAAGTCATTGTAGGACAAAAGCAAATGCTTGAAAGATTGCTTATCGGATTGTTAGCTGATGGGCATATACTCCTTGAAGGGGTCCCTGGGTTAGCTAAAACTCTGGCTATTAAATCGTTAGCTAATGTTATAAATGTTCAATTTGCACGTATTCAATTTACTCCCGATTTATTACCTGCCGACTTAATTGGAACCATGATTTACAGCCCTAAATCTGAAGAATTTACTGTAAAAAAAGGGCCTATATTTGCTAATTTTATTTTAGCTGATGAAATTAATCGTGCCCCTGCAAAAGTGCAAAGTGCTTTGCTTGAAGCTATGCAAGAACGACAAGTTACTATAGGCGACAAAACTTATAAACTCCCTGAGCCATTTTTAGTTATGGCTACTCAAAACCCTATTGAACAAGAAGGTACATATCCATTACCTGAAGCTCAAGTTGACCGATTTATGCTTAAAGTAATTATAACTTATCCTAAAAAAGAAGAAGAAAAAATAATATTACGACAAAATACAACTAATAAAATACCTTCTAACTCTACTGTATTAAAACCTGAAGATATAATTAAAGCACGTCAAATAACTAGAGAAATATATGTTGACGAAAAAATTGAAAATTATATAACCGACATTG
>DAOTOD010000397.1:0-1292 GCA_035451165.1 Bacteroidales bacterium | reverse complement strand
TTCAATAGGCATAATGTTTTTGCCTTCAGGTTTTATTATTTTTAAAAATACAATTCCATCTTTAGCACCTATGCCTAGGTATGTTTTACCATCAGTATATATTTTACCGGGTTCATTTCTTTTATCTCCAAATATATAATTTGCTTTATAAATTTTAATTTGTATATTTTTATCCTCTTTATTAATTTTTAAATTAGTAAAAGCAGTAGGCGATGGAGATAATCCTCTTATTTGATTAAATATGTTTATACATCCAGTTTCCCAGTTAATTATACAATCGGCTTTAGTTATTTTAGGAGCTTTCTTTAAAATGGTATTGTTTGTAATATAGTATTCTTGTGGGATAGGAGTTATAGAATTATTTTTCATAGCTATTATTGTCTTAAATAGAAGATTAGCTCCTATAATTTTCATCCTATCATGCAATTCTCCAGCAGTTTCTTCATCTTCAATTTTAATTTTTTCTTGCATAAGTATTTTACCAGTATCAATAGCTTTATCTATGATAAATGTAGTTACTCCTGTTATTTTTTCCCCGTTCATAATAGCTCTATTTATAGGAGCTGCTCCTCTGTATTGAGGTAATAATGAAGCATGTAGGTTTATGGTTCCTAATTTTGGAATATTAAATATTTCATTAGGTAAGATTCTAAATGCTACTACAACACTTAATGAAGGCTTATATTCCTTTAACTGTGATATAAATAATGGGTCTAGAAGATTATGTGGTTGTAATATAGGAATATTATGTTGTATAGCATAATTTTTTACAGGCGATGTTTTTAATTTTAATCCTCTACCGGCCGGTTTATCAGGAGAAGTGACTACAGCAGCTATTTTTATATTATTTTTGAGTATTATTTCTAATGAAGAAACTGCAAAATCAGGTGTCCCCATAAAAATTATACAGAAATCATCATCATTTATATTACTAGAATTCATGAGATTTATTTAGTAATATTTAAGAAGATAAAAATTTTAAACTTGCCATTTTTATAGCTGTTATAGCAGCTTCAACACCTTTATTACCATATTTTCCTCCGGCTCGTTCTCTGGCTTGTTCTATGTTATTAGTAGTAAGCACTCCGAAAATAACAGGGATATTTGTTTCTAAATTAAGTTTCATTATTCCATATGATACGGCCTGGCAAATAAATTCAAAGTGTCGAGTTTCTCCTTGAATAACGCATCCTATACAAATAACAGTATCAATAACATTTTTATCAATAAGATATTTAGCTCCTTTAGGGAGTTCAAAACTACCAGGAACAGTTATAGAAATTATATTTTCT
>DAOTOD010000396.1:0-1332 GCA_035451165.1 Bacteroidales bacterium | reverse complement strand
GAAATTTGAATTTCCTGAAAAGTTATGTTTAATGATTTCCTTTGTAAATTTATTATTTTTAAAGGTATATATTTAATTTTATCTGTAAAAAATATTATTTTGTATAAATTTTCTTGTAAAATATGTTTCAATGATGATGAAAACTTAATTTTGAGTAATTCTAATTTTAAATTAGCTGATTGCAATTTTTTTTGTGTATCTTTTATTATTAAATTATTTAAGCTTTTTAAATGTGTTTTTGACAAATTTATTATTCTTTCGGTATTTTTAGTTAACAGTTTAATTTTTTCTTCAATCTTATTTGAAAAAGAAATAAACTTATCTAAAATAAAATATGCTACATCAGTGGGAGTGATTAAGTTCTTAAAAGCAACCATTTCTACAACAGTTTCATTCGTACTATGGCCAATTCCTGTTATAACAGGTATCGGAAAATTTGCTACTTCTTTGGCTATTGTAAAATTATCATAACAACTAAGCCCAATTTCACCTCCACCTCCTCTAATAATTAATAAGCAATCATAATATTTATGAACTTTTTTAATTAGTTTAAGCTGTGTGTAAATTGATTCTATAGCTGCGTCGCCTTGTAAAATAGAAGGATATAATTTATAAAATATTTTAAATTTGTTTTGATATTTGTTTAATTTAGAAATAAAATCAGCAAAACCTTTGCTTGTTTCTACTGAAATAATAGCTATACGCCTTGGAAGCTCTACTAACGTAAGTTCTTTGTTCTTATTAAAAATTCCTTCAGAAATAAGTTTGTTAATCGTCTCTCGTTTTTCTCGAGCCATTTCTCCTAAAGTAAAAAAAGCTTCTATTTCTTGAATGTCTAAGGCTAAACCGTGAATAGAATCAAATTTTATTTTGGCATAAAATAAAATTTTCATCCCATCCTTAATATCTTCTCCAGTAATTTTTATAAAATTATTTCTTATCCTATTATAATTATTTGCCCAAATTATACCCTTTAATTGTGCATTAATGTTATTTTTATCTTTTTCTACTAAATCAATATAGCAATGACCACTTTTAGGATATAAATTTAATTTGGCTATTTCTGCTTTTATCCATAAAAAATTCGGATAATTATTTTTTATAACTTTTTCTATACCAGATGTTACTTCATAAAGTGTATAGACATTTTGTATTTTACCCAATATAGAATATTGCTCCATAAAGTTTTAAAATAACCACTAAATTACTTTTAAATTTATTTGTTTATTCTATTATTTTATTACTTTTGTTAAAAATAAATAAAAAAATATAAAGTTATGAAAGTGCCCGATAATTTATTGTATACTAAAGATCATGAATGGATTAGAATTG
>DAOTOD010000395.1:0-1334 GCA_035451165.1 Bacteroidales bacterium | reverse complement strand
TTACCATTTATAAGTAAAGGGGGAACATCTACTTTGTTTTCTTCTATAGCTGTTGGCATTATACTTAGTGTTAGTAAGGAAGTAGAAAATAAAATAAATGAAAATGCTAATGAAAACAACTAAGATCATAATAAGCGGAGGAGGTACAGGGGGACATATATTCCCTGCAATTGCTATTGCTGAAAATTTAAAAAATAAAATAGATGGAATCGAAATACTTTTTGTAGGAGCTAAAGGTAAAATGGAAATAAAAAAGGTACCTCAATACGGCTATAAAATTAAAAGTATATGGATTAGTGGATTTCAAAGAAAAAAAATATTTAAAAATATTTTGTTACCGTTAAAAATTATAATAAGTTTTATTCAAGCTTATTTTATTATTAAAAAATTTAAACCTAATATTGTAATAGGTACAGGCGGTTTTGCTAGTGCTCCTATATTACAAATGGCAGCTAATCTGAAAATACCTACCTTAATACAAGAACAAAATTCGTGGCCTGGCGCTACAAATAAAATACTTGCAAAAAAAGTTGATAAAATATGTGTTGCATACCCAGAAGCAGCAGATGTTTTTACACGCATTATAATGAATAGAGTTAATTTATCATCTAAATTAAAAATAGATAAAAAATATCTTTCACAAAAAATAGTGCTTACAGGTAATCCTGTTAGAAAAGAAATAATGTTTTTCCAAAATAATACTATTGAAGCTCGTAAATATTTTCAATTAAATATTGATAATCCTACAATTCTTGTAATAGGTGGTAGCCTTGGAGCTTTAACTATTAATAATGCTATTTTTAAAGGAGTTCATATTCTGTTAAATAAAAATATTCAAATTATATGGCAAACAGGAGCTAATTTTTATAAACAAGCTTCAGAAACATTTAACAATTTTGATAATATTAAAGTTTTTCAATTTATAAATGAAATTGATAAAGCATACGCTGCAGCCGATATTATTATAGGTAGAGCTGGAGCTATTTCTATTTCTGAATTTTGTTGCGTCGGTAAACCTGTTATCCTTGTACCTTCACCTAATGTGGCTGAAAATCATCAAACTAAAAATGCAGAAGCTTTAGTTAAAAACAATGCTGCTTTGATGATTGCTGATAACGAAGCTCCTCAAAAACTTGTTAATACTATAATATCCCTTATTGAAAATGATATTTTAAAAAAACAACTAGCAGAAAATATATATAAATTGGCAAAACCTGATGCAACTGAATTAATAACAAATGAAATATTTACTTTAATAAATATTGTAAAATGAAATTTGTCAATTACTCAAATATATACTTTTTAGGAATAGGAGGCATAGGAATGAGTGCTTT
>DAOTOD010000394.1:0-1340 GCA_035451165.1 Bacteroidales bacterium | reverse complement strand
CAGCTATTCAAAATGTTAAAGCTAAGTATCTTGGTAATATTCCTAAATCTATTGAAATATATGAAAATAATCTTAAAAATGAAATAGCATTATACAATAAACTAATATACGATGAAGAAATCTCAAACCACCCTTCATTACAAAAAATATCATTATGGCGAAGTAAATTGATTTCACTAAATGAAGAAAAAACAGCTTTAGAAAATTTTCTTAATAAAAACTATCCTTCTTATTATTCCTTAAAATATAATTATAATGTAATTAAAATAAATGAAATACAAAATAAATTAAATAAAGATCAAATTATCATAGAGTATACATACACTGATTCAACAATTTTTATTTTTCTTGTTTCTAAAAATAACTTCATAATTAAAGAAGTAAATATTGACTCAACTTTTAACACACAAGTTATGAATTTATTAAAATCTATTTCTTGTAATAATTTTTCTAAAATAAACAAAAACGAATTTTATAAATATATTTATTCTGCATTTACATTGTATAAAGCTTTAATATATCCTATTGAAAAAAATATTACTACTGAAAATATTATAATTATTCCTGACGGTATTTTAAATTATATTCCTTTTGAAATACTCATAAGTTCTTTACCTTATGACGATCGGCTTGAATATAGGACATTATCTTATTTAATTAAAAAATACACTATAAGTTATTCTTATTCTGCTACTTTATTGTATAATAATATATATAAAAAAGAAAAAGCTCCACAAAATTTAATAGCTTTTGCTCCTGAATATAATAACAAAAATTTTACATATGATTCTATTTCTTTTTTATTAAAACCTTTGCCTGGAGCTATAAACGAAATTAATGATATAAGTAAAATTATAAAAACTAATATGTTTTTAAAAGATAAAGCAACAGAAACACAATTTAAACAAAATGTTGTAAATTATGATATTATTCATTTAGCTATGCATACTATTATTAATAATGAAAATCCTTTATACAGTAAATTAGTTTTTTATTCGCCCGATGATAACAAAGAAGATGGTTTTTTAAACACTTATGAAATTTTTAATCTTAAATTAAATGCTCGATTAGCAGTATTAAGTGCTTGTAACACAGGTTATGGCAAACTTAGCAACGGAGAAGGCGTTATGAGCCTTGCAAGAAGTTTTATGTATGCTGGTTGCCCAAATATAGTAATGACACTATGGCAAATAGAAGATAAATCAAGTTCTGAAATAATGGCAAATTTTTACAAAAATTTATAACAAGGCATGCCAACAGCTAAAGCTCTAAGAGAAGCGAAACTTGAACACTTAAAAAATGCTAATCAGCTAAGAGCACATCCTTACTTTTGGTCAGCA
>DAOTOD010000393.1:0-1386 GCA_035451165.1 Bacteroidales bacterium | reverse complement strand
ATTTATCCTTATAATTATCGAAGCCTTTACATCTATCTTTTATAAATAATTGATTTTCAAGGTTTTTTGATAATAAGTAATGATTAACAGCTTTTATAAAATAATAATAATTTTTTATAATAAAAGTTTCATTAGCCTTATTTGTCGCTTGTATATCTTTTTGAGTAGAGATAAGCTTTATAGGTATATTTTTAATTTTTTTAATGTTTACAAGTTCGTATCCTAAGACAGGACTATTTTTGAAGATATTATTACCTAATACATAAAATTTTGAAGCATTTTTTAATTCTTCGAATGGGACATTTTTATTGCTATTAGTAAAATATGATTTACCTCTTTCTAAATAATGGAATGAAGATATATTATTAGTTTTAACTACAAACCTTGCTAGCTTTTGAATTAAATACATTTCCTCGTTAGTTAATCTTGCCCCTATAAAAAAACCATTTTCGTTAGGCAGTGTATTTAGAATAGACTGAGCAATAAGATTTAAGGCTTCTTCAAAACTAACTGGTATAAATTTACCTTGTTTTTTTATTAAAGGTTTAGTAATTCTTTTATTGTCATTATAATGATGATATGCAAATTTAGCTATTCCACATATATTAGTATTTGAGTTAATTTGGCCTTTAGCGCCATTGACTCTAAATACAAATCCATTTTTGTGATTAAGTTCTATTTTACAACCTATTGAGCAATAATTACATATTGTGTAAGCTTGTTCATATTTTATAGGTCCTGGTTTAAAATAATAATTTTCCGTAATAGCACCTGTTGGACATGTTGAAATACATAGTCCTCAAGATTCACAAGAGGTTTCGAGTAACGATGCCCCAAGGCTTGGTGCTACATATGTTTTAAATCCTCTGTTAACAAAGCCTAAAGCCGATGCTCCTACTACTTCATCACATATTCTTATGCAACGCGCACATAAGATACATTTATTATTATCTATTTCAATAAAAGGATGGCGAAAATCAATATTATATTCATTAAATTCTCCTGAATAATTTATTTGTGAAGCATTGTATTCAGTAGCATATTGTTTTAGCTTACACGTATAATATTCAGTACAACCGCATTCTAAACAACGATTAGCTTCTTCTATTGCTATTTCTTCATTTGGATAGCCTAATTCTATTTCTGCAAAATTTTTTCTTTCTTCAGGAGGTAATGTAGGCATTTCTTGTCTTTCATGATAAGCATATTTATCTATAAAATCTTCTTTATTGAGTTTCCTGAAGTTTTCTTTTTTGCTTAAAAATTCTTTAGGCATAGAAGTAACAGGTTGACCTTGTAAGAATAGATTAATACTATGGGCGGCTATCCTTGCTTGTGCAATAGCTTGAATAAGTGTTGCAGCTCCAGTAACACCATCTCCTGCTG
>DAOTOD010000392.1:0-1406 GCA_035451165.1 Bacteroidales bacterium | reverse complement strand
GAGCTGAGGTTGATAAATTAAAAGAAGAACTTAAAAAAATAACTGATAAAGAAGTTCAGATTAATATCTCTGAAATTAAACGTCCTGAGTTAGATGCTGTGATAGTGGCTTCTACTATAGCAAGGCAAATAGAAGGTCGTATCTCATTCCGCCGTGCTATTAAAACTGCTATAGCTTCTACAATGAGAATGAATGCAGAAGGTATTAAAGTTCAAATTAGTGGTAGATTAGGAGGAGCTGAAATGGCAAGAACTGAAATATATAAAGAAGGACGTATCCCACTTCATACGCTTAGAGCAGATATTGATTACGCAAAAGATGAAGCTCATACTACTTATGGAAGAATAGGTATAAAAGTATGGATTTGTAAAGGTGAAGTTTATGGAAAAAGAGATTTAAGTATTCCTATGGTAGCACCTAAAGTTAAACATCAATCTAATTTATCTATAGGCAAATCTAAAAATAAGAGAAAATAATTAAAATTAAAATTATATAAAATGTTACAACCTAAAAAAACAAAATATCGTAAGCAACAAAAGGGACGCATGAAAGGCAATGCTAAAAGAGGTAGTCAAATTGCTTTTGGCTCATTTGCTATAAAATCTTTAGATACTAAATTTGTTACTGCCCGCCAAATTGAAGCTGCTCGTCAGGCTATTACTCGTTATATGAAGCGTGAGGGACAAATTTGGATCCGAATTTTCCCAGATAAACCTATAACTAAAAAACCTGCTGAAGTTCGAATGGGTAAAGGTAAAGGAGCTCCTGAATATTTTGTTGCACGTGTTACCCCAGGTCGTATTTTGTTTGAAATTGATGGTGTACCATTAAATGTGGCAAAGGAAGCTTTAAGACTTGGTGCTCAAAAATTACCTGTTATTACTAAATTCGTAGTTAGACGTGATTATGTTGAAGAAACAGTATAATAAAAATTTTTAAATTATGAAAAAAGGAAATGTAATAGCTGAAACTTCAACCCCTGACTTAAAAGAAAGGCTGGAAATAGAAAAGAAACAGCTTATGAAATTGAGAATGAATCATGCTGTTTCTCAACTTGAGAATCCTATGAAATTACGTGCATATAGAAAAAATATTGCACGTATTAAAACAGAACTTAGAAAAAGAGAATTAGCTGAAGAAGCTAAAAAGCAGAATAGTGTTAATGAAGCTAAAGCAAAAAAATAACATGGAAAAAATAGTACGTAATTTAAGAAAAGAAAAAATAGGGGTGGTTGTAAGTACCAAAATGAATAAGTCAATTGTTGTTTTGGTAGAAAGAATGATGAAACATCCTAAATATGGGAAATTTGTAAAAAAAACATCACGCTTTATGGCTCATGATGAAAATAATGATTGTAAAGAAGGTGATGTAGTACGTATTTCAGAAACAAGACCTCTTAGCAAAA
>DAOTOD010000391.1:0-1443 GCA_035451165.1 Bacteroidales bacterium | reverse complement strand
ATTATTGGGAAATATATCATAGCTTGAAGATATTTCGGTAACAGCTAAATTACCTGCAAATATCATTTGGCCTTGAGTTACATACCATTCATCATAAGCTTCGCCATGTGTATGAAAGGTTCTATCGTAAGCACCTAATGCATTAGGGTCATAAGTAGGACTTGCAGTTATATTTTTTGCTCCTACACTCCAATAATAATCTTCATCCCAATATGTATAATCAGATGCGCCTATATAACCAAGAGCTCCTTTATTATTTGCTCTTAAAAGGGCTTCTCCAAAGCATACAGGCTCATCAAATTTATTAGTTAAGCATGCATTCCCTACCATTAATGGATATTTACCACTATTTTGTAAATTTGAAATATCAGCTACTGTAAAAGAAGGATCAGCCCACCCGTTAGAACTGCCATGAGCTGTGTAATTAACAAATGCACAGCCGTTGCTTACGTTTTGTTTTATTTGGCTTGAAGTATTAGGAGGGTTAGGATAAAGGTAAGTGTTAGAAGTCAAACCATTAGAAGCGTTGAAATAAGTAGAAACGCCATAATTAATTTGTCCATTAGCATAGGTTGGTGACATTGAGGCGTCAGCTCCTGCTATCATAACAACTTCATTTAAAAAGCTATCATCAGGCATTAAATATTGTTCATATTCTATAGTTTTATTGATTTGTGTTTGAAGTTCAGTTGTATTAGAACAAGAAAATCTTCCATAATAAACTTCTGGTAAAAAATCATTTGTGTATTCACAGTAATAAAGATCAGTAACATGGCTACCTGTTGTTCCATTAAAACTAGGTATTTGGTCTACATCTCCTACAAATAAAACAAAACTTGGTGGTGGGTCAGAAGGTGTGCCAGCATTATATAAATTTTTTAAATAATTTTTAATAGAAGTAGTAGTATTGCCTACTTGTGGGTTGTTAGTATAAGCTTCTATTACAATAAAACCTTTTTTTGTTTTCCATTCGATAAAAGGTTGTAAAACAGCTTGATAGGTTATAGGTGATACAATTACATATTTAATAGGTGGTTTAGTTATGTAATCTTTAGTTGATAACAGTGGCTTAAAATTAAATATATTATTATTAGAATTATTAAAATAAGGAGTTGAATTTAGCTTTTTTAATTCTTTTGTAGCAGGTATATTTGCGTTATCGAAATTAAGAGTTGCTGTTATTTCATAATAAATTCGGAGTATTTTTTTTACGGGATTGTAAGCAAAAGGACATATAGCTAAACGAGCTAATCTTATACCTCTCATAAAACCAATGTTTTCAACATTTACTAATGGAGGCGAATAAAAATCATCTTTGGAATATGTATATTGGTTAATAATAAAAGGGGACTTTTTAGTATTACTTTTAGGAATGGGCGGTTGAACAGGATATATAGGGAATAGAATATTGTTTTCATTTAAGTTATAATCAATATAAGAATT
>DAOTOD010000390.1:0-1446 GCA_035451165.1 Bacteroidales bacterium | reverse complement strand
TTTTAACATTCTTGAAAATACTTGTTCGTATGAATAATCGTTAGCTACTGCTGTTAAAAAAGAAGTATTAACATGCAAAGCTTCAGCAGGAAGTGGTGGGCGGTCGAAGTAAAATTTACCTGATAACTCAGCGGCTATATGTTGAGCATCAGCGGCACTACCTCCATTACCACATAATAGTACTTTTCCTCCTGATTGGAGGGAAAGTACTATTTTATCAACTATTTCTGAAATTAAACTTAGGAACTTTTTGTTCGATAATATGGCATTTTTTAAATTAATTGATTGTTTAAATATTTCTTTTATACGATTTATATTTTCCATTATTTATAAATTATAATGATTTATTACCCAAGTAACGAAACCCTTTAATAAATATATTAATATCTGTTCGTAATTGATAATCACGTGCATAAAGCATGTTCAATCTGTCAGAAACTATAGGGTCTATATTATTTTGTTTTTTGAAATTTTCTGCTACATCAAGTACTCCTTTTTTAATAATAGGTAATTTATGGTAGTCTATACTTTTGTAGTTTGCATATCCCACCCAAGATCGTTTGCCTAGTAATACGTTTATTAAATTAATTAAAAAACCTAAAGGTTTATACATAAATGGAGCAATTAAAGGATATAATGGTAGTAAAACAATTGAAGTAGTTAAATCAAAAAAACGTTTATTACGACGATTATTAATTTTTGTTATAGAATTTATATTAAATATATAAGGGTCGCCGGCTGTTCTAATAGATTTTGAACCTATTAAAAAAAGACTTTCAGGAGGTGCTATATGAAATTCTACTTGACTATTTTGAAGTTCAGACATTTTATCAATCACTATGTGGGCTGGGATGTTTTTAGCACAAAAAATTATTTCATCAATTTTATATATAGCTATTATGTCATTCAATTGGTTAATATTACCTATGTAGTTATTCCCATTAATTTCATAATCGTTAGGGAATACAAACCCTATGAATGATGGTATGTCACTTGTATTTTTAAGCATTTCGGCAATACGATAACATTCTTCTTTATCACCTACAATAACAGCTCTTTTATTTTTAGATATTCCTATTGTAAAATTTGTGAAAGGTATAATATGTAGTATTAACCTAATAATTGACGTAGCAGTCACTCCCCAAGTGGCACCTAATATTATTAAAGCTCTTGAAAATCTAAGATTTTCTGGTAATAAGGCATAAATAATTAATATAAAAATTGTACCTATAAATATCCCTTGTATTATTTTAATCAATTTTATGGGCGAATCATAACCTCCATTAAGATATATACTGATAATCCATATAATTATGTAGGCAGGTAAGTAGAGAGTTAAAAATTCACTAGGGTAAAAACCTTTTATTATGTGTGCTTCCCACCATTTAGTAATGAAAAAAAAGCCAGCATAAACTATTAAAAAGTCTGTAATAGGTAAAATAATGC
>DAOTOD010000389.1:0-1449 GCA_035451165.1 Bacteroidales bacterium | reverse complement strand
AAGTGAAGAAAATGATATTATTTTACCTGCTATAAGAAAAGCTTTTGATGAAGGTATTGTAGCTGTAGGCCCTTTTTCTTCAGATGGTTTTTTTGCGTCAGGACAATTTAAAAAATTTGATGCTATTCTTGCAATGTATCATGACCAAGGGATGACTGTTTTTAAGAGTTTAAATTTTGAAACAGGTGTTAATTATACAGCTGGCTTACCAATAATTAGAACTTCTCCTGCACATGGTACAGCTTATGAAATAGCTGGCAAAAATGTTGCTTCTCCCGATTCTTTTAGAAATGCTATATACCTTGCTTGTGATATTTATAAAAATAGGATGATGTGGAATGAAATTAATAAAAACCCTTTGAAAATTAACAAAATTGACTTAGAACAAAATTGATTATTGAAAAAATTACTTATATGAATAATAATTATTATCATATTTCTAAAGTAGCTAGTATAATTAAAGGGGAAATAAAAGGCTCTTTAAACAATAATATAATTATAAATGAATTACTTACAGATAGTCGTCAGCTTATATATCCAGCTACTACTTTATTTTTTGCAATTAAAAGTAAAAGAAATGATGGCCATAATTATATAGAAGAATTGTATAATAAAGGAGTTAGAGCTTTTGTAGTAGAAAAGTTTAACGAAGAAAATAATTTTAAAGATGCTGTTTTTATTGTTGTAAAAAATACGCTTCAAGCTTTGCAAGAAATTGCAGCTTTTCATCGTAGTAGATTTAATATTCCTGTTATAGGAATTACAGGTAGTAATGGAAAAACTATAGTAAAAGAATGGTTATATCAGCTATTGTGTGAAGATTATAATATAGTTAAAAGTCCTAAAAGTTATAATTCTCAAATAGGTGTGCCATTGTCAATATGGCAAATGAATGAAGAACATAACCTTGCAATATTTGAAGCTGGCATTTCAGAACCTCATGAAATGGATAATTTACAAAATATGATTAAACCAACTTTAGGTATCTTTACTAATATTGGTCAGGCTCATAGTGCTAATTTTATTAATAATAGCCAAAAAGTTGGAGAAAAATTGAAATTATTTAAACAAGTAGAAACACTTATTTATTGTGCTGATTATTTTGATATTCAGGAAAGAATAATTAAAACGGAATTAAATAAAAATATAGGTTTATTCACTTGGAGTAAGAATCATCCAGCAAATCTCAAAATAAAAAATATTACAAAAACAGGTTTTTCTACGATTATAACAGGTCTATATGATAATAAAAATTATGAAATTAAAATACCTTTTTTAGATAATGCATCTATAGAAAATGCTATTCATTGTTGGTCAGCAATGTTAAGGTTAGGTTATAACAATGATATTATTTCTCAAAGGATGAAGCATCTTGTTGCTATTGAAATGCGTTTAGAATTAAAGGAAGGAATTAATAATAGTTCTATTATTAATGATAGTTATAATTCT
>DAOTOD010000388.1:0-1508 GCA_035451165.1 Bacteroidales bacterium | reverse complement strand
GTAGGAGTACCTGGACTGGCTAAAACACTTATGATTAATACCTTAGCTCGTGCTTTAGGTTTGACATATAGTAGAATTCAGTTTACTCCTGACCTTATGCCTTCTGATATTATTGGTACAGAAATATTAGATGAATCAAAACATTTTAAATTTATTAAAGGGCCCGTGTTTGCTAATATTATACTTGCTGATGAAATAAATAGAACTCCTCCTAAAACTCAATCTGCTTTATTAGAAGCTATGCAAGAAAAAGCTGTAACTGTGGCTGGACAAACTTTTAAACTTGATGAACCATTTTTTGTACTTGCTACACAAAATCCAATTGAACAAGAAGGTACTTATCCACTACCTGAAGCTCAACTCGATCGTTTTATGTTTAATATACGTCTTGATTATCCTTCGTTTGATGAAGAAATAGAAATTGTTAAATCTACTACTACTGATATAGAAGTAGATATAAAAAAAGTACTTGATGCTTACGAAATTATGTATTTTCAAAATTTAATTAGAAAGATACCTGTTCCAGAAAATGTTTTTAGATATGCTGTTAGTTTAGTTTCTAAAAGCAGGCCGGGTACATCCTTGGCTCATAAGTTAGCTTCCGAATATATTTCGTGGGGAGCAGGCCCTAGAGCTTCTCAATATCTTATTATCGGAGCTAAATGCCATGCTGCTATTAAAGGTAAATATTCTCCTGATATAGAAGATGTGGTTGCTGTAGCTCCGTCTGTTTTACGTCATCGTATAGTTAAAAATTATAAGGCTGAAGCAGAAGGTATTACAATAGAAGAAATAATAAATGAATTTACTTTAAATTAAAATCATTTTAATTCTTCTTTTTTTAATAATAACATTGTTCCTAAATTTTGTCATTTATTAAATTGTTTTAAATCATACTTACTTATTAAAGTATTTTTAAGTGCTCTTATTTACTTAAACGTTTGTTATATTACTTTTTTAAATTTTTTTTAGTTTCATAGTTTTCAGCTTATTTAATATTAAATCATTTTTTATATTTATTATTTTTAATTTCAATGGTTTTTTAAATTAATTTGTTGAAAATCTTTTTTATATTAAAGATACATACGCTCAAGGTTATGACTACCTAAATTAGTTTGAAAAAATACCTGAAAACAGGTATTGTTATTATATATTATTTCAATTAATATTGTTAATAATAAAAAATAAAATTAGTACTTAAAACTATTGAATTAAAATAGTACTAAATAGAAAAATCAAATGATAGTAATATTTATTATAGCTATTCTTACTTGTATTAATTATAATGGTTTTCCCCAGATTGGAGTAGCTATAAATACAACAGGCACAAGTGCAGATTCATCAGCTATATTAGATCTATCTTCGAAAAATAGTGGTTTTTTACTACTTAGGTTATCTACTGCCGAGCATAATGCTATTATTAATCCTGTTGAGGTATTACAAAGTTGGATAGGGGAAAATATAAATTATAATAGTACTAATTCTTGGTGCTATTATAATGATTTAGG
>DAOTOD010000387.1:0-1514 GCA_035451165.1 Bacteroidales bacterium | reverse complement strand
AGCTAAATATGCAGGGACAGAACAACAACGGCTCAAAGGGAAGAATATAGTTTTATTATTTGCTAAAGATTCTACACGCACTAGATGCGCATTCGAAGTAGCTGCTTTAGATCAAGGAGCTCATGTAACTTATATAGGACCTTCAGGTTCTCAAATGGGAAAAAAAGAAACTATGAAAGATACTGCCCGTGTGTTAGGAAGAATGTATGATGCTATAGAATATAGAGGCTTTGGGCAAGAAATTGTTGAAGAACTAGCTCGCTATTCTAACATTCCCGTATGGAATGGCTTAACCGATGAATTTCATCCTACTCAAGCTTTAGCTGATGTTATGACAATGATGGAACATTCTGAAAAACCTCTAAATAAAATATCTTATTGTTTTCTTGGTGATGCAAAAAATAATGTAGGTAATTCTCTTATGGTTATTGCTGCAAAACTTGGTATGGATTATAGAGCCGCAGCTCCTAAACAATGCCAGCCGTCTAATGAATTAATTACACAATGTATGAAAATAGCTAATGAAACAGGAGCTAAAATAACTATTACTGAAAATGTTGCCGAAGCTGTTAAAGAAGTTGATTTTTTATATACTGATGTATGGCTTTCAATGGGAGAGCCCGAAGATAAATGGGAAGAAAGAATTAATTTACTGAAGCCATACCAAGTAAATAAAAAAGTAATAGAATTAACTCATAATTCAAATGTTAAATTCTTACATTGTTTACCTTCTTTTCATAACCGAGATACTACAATAGGAGAGATGATTTATCAAAAATATGGGCTCGATGGAATGGAAGTAACAGAAGATGTATTTGAATCCCCTCTTTCAATAGTATTTGACCAAGCTGAAAATAGATTACATACTATAAAAGCAATAATGGTAGCAACCTTAGGAGATTAATATTTATTTTATTTTGGTACAATTACTCTTAATGATAAAGGGTTTATTTTGACATTCAATTCCCTTGATAATTTCAAAGGTTCGCCGTCAATGTGTATGTAATTATTTTGTGGTTGAATGATTTTGAATTCAGTTGCTCTAATAATTTCAACATAACGTGTTTCATCAATTAATCTAAAAAATAAAAAATGAGCTAAAATAGGTGCCTCAATAATAGAAGCTTTTTTAAATATACATACATCTATTAAACCATCACTTATGCTTGCTGAAGGAGCTATAGTTGCATTAAAACCAAATTGATTAGAGTTAGCAAAACTTATAAAAAGTGCTTCTGTTTTTATAACCTGACCATTTATTTCTATTATATATTCTCTTGGCTTATATTTAGGATATTCACGAGCAACTATATTAAAATATGACCAAAATCCTCTTTTTTTTACTTTTGAAAATTCTCGTGCTACTAAAGCGTCGAATCCAACGCCAGCAATACTTATAAAAAGATTTTCATCATTAATAGTTGCAGTATCTATAGTTTTTGTTATTCCTGTATTAATAATATTAATAGCTCGTTTAAAATTAAAAGGTATATTCAAAAAATTAGCAAGTCCAT
>DAOTOD010000386.1:0-1521 GCA_035451165.1 Bacteroidales bacterium | reverse complement strand
ACATTCTTATAAACAATTACATCATATTGTTTATGTTCATAAAAAAAACAGCTGTTTCATTTAATTTTTTCAATATACTCATATGAATTATCACTATTTGCCTTGTTTAGCACACCCTAATATAAACTGAATCTTACTTAAAATAAATTACATTTTAATATCTTGATTTGAAATTCCAATCCCACAATATGCAACTAAAATATTCAAATAAACTATAGTATAGATAGTATACTCATTTCTTCCATAAAGTACAATCCAATTATCAGAAAACTTTAGATAGTCACAATAAACATCAATTGAAGTATTTCTTTTATATGATAATACTAACAAACCTTTGCCAGTTATTTAAACACCCATCTCTTCTTTTATTTCTTAACATTTTTTCCACATCTAACGTAATCTTGTTTTAACATTTTTAAATAATACTGCAACCTTTAATTCCATTATATGATTAAACATCACCGTCCATACCCCTGAGATAGCACCCATAGCAAAGTCACCTCCGCTAAGGTATTTTGCAGTCCTTCCTGTTATAGCTCCTATGCCTATCTGACCAACAGTGCCAAGCTTATCGTCCAGGTTAAAACCCTGAACCAAGCTGCCCTCTATACTCGAAAACGCACCCGACGTAAATCCTGCCCAAAAACTACCTCCCTACATAGCTGTAAAATAACCCTGAGCTAGCCCACACGCCGCCAGCCCCAGGCATCGTAGGCATAATCCTCTAGCACATTGCCCGCAAGCGATACCAAATACATCAAAGAACCCAAATGATGGCCCTGGCAAAAGGCTATATGTTTGTTCTATACCATACTGCTTTGCTATAGACAAATTAATAAAAAATTTCGAATAATTTCATAAGGTACACGAATAACAAAGAATGTAATGATTTTCAAGGATTTTATTTATGAGTATTCGTAGTATCAGCATTTTACGAAAGCTATTTCCGACAAGAGTGTATGTAATAGAGATGGTAAATAATACTGCCCTAGTACAAAATTGGCAACTTTAATTTCATAATTAATGCCCAGTTAAAAAATTTCGCTAATACTGATATATACTTATTTGTGTCATTAAAATAATGCTGCATGTAAAATATTCATTAAATTTATAAATATATAATTCATCTCCTAACATCAATATTTTCAAGCAATAATAGGTTTTTTGTTTTTGTTACAACATTTTTTTAATTTATAAATAATTTAGAATATACTTTTGATTTTCACTATAAATAATTGAAATACAATAATATTAACTCTGTACCATATTTAGAATAAATTCAGAATAACATATTTTAAGATAAAAAGATTTTTTTTTCTTTTATTTTTTTATTAAATTTGAATTGTAAAATTTAAAACAATAATGCCATGACAATGATAGAATTTCAACATAAACTAATAAATCTTGAAAATAGTTTATCAAGATATGCATATAGCCTGACACTTAATAAAAATGATGCTCAGGACTTGGTTCAGGAAACATACCTGAAGGCGCTAACCTATAAGGACAAGTTTTCAGAAG
>DAOTOD010000385.1:0-1521 GCA_035451165.1 Bacteroidales bacterium | reverse complement strand
GGGCTCAGCCGAAGCACTTATAGCATAATTATAAATTTCTTTATATTCTCCTTCTTTAGTTCTTTTTAAATTAGAAATAGCCTTAATATAGCCTGTTTCCACTTCCATTTATATTGCACAGCCGCCTTCAGCTCCTTGAGCTATAAGGTGACTTTTAAGAGATGAACTAGCTACATCTTGAAGGTTTAGATTAATAGTTGAAATAACATCGCATCCGTTTTCAGGTTCTATTTGGTTTTCATCAAACAAAGGTTTCCATAAGCCATTAGCTAATTTTTTTCTTATTTGCAGACCTTCTTTACCTTTTAAATATTCTCTATATGCCCCTTCTATGCCAACATAAAATTGCTTTATAACAGTATCTATTTTAATCCATTTATTTTGGCCTTGTGAAATTAAATAAGTAGTAAAAAGTTTATCTAATTTATCTTTTCTTATATTTTTAGCTAACATAAACTTTTTAGAATTATTCTTTTTTGCTTTTTTCAATATATCAATATAATACTCTTTCTTTTTATCGATAAATAATTGTGACATGCATATAGCTAAGCTATCCACTTGTTTTTCAAAAATTACGTCTGGTATTTTAGATAAATTCATAATAACGTCAAAAGCTGGAATTCGTTCAAAACCTATTGTTCTAGCAGCTAAATCCCCATTAGGTAAAATTCGTTTGTCTTTTTCTTCTATTATCAAGCCTCCCAAATTCCTTCCCAAATTAAAAAGAGGGAATTCTTTAATTATTTTGAGTTCTTGATATGAAACATTTTTTATAATAGGCAAATATCTAATTTTCTTTTCACGAGCTTTTTTAAGTAAAATTTTAAAATTATTAAAGCCTTTAGTAAGAGTATCAAGATGATAAGCTAATTTATCAATATTTTTATAATAAATAGAATCTGACTGGCAAGCTAAAGCATCAAAATATATATCAAACTTAGGGATTGAAGTAGCCAAAAGGCTTCCATCCGAAGAATAAATATTTCCTTTGGTAGCTGGTATTATAAATGCTTTTATTGCTTGCTTGTTAAATTGCTCTTTCCAGTAATCACCTTGAACAAATTGTATATCTATTATACGAGCTATAATAACTAAAGCAGCTAATAAAAAAATAAAATATATTAAGTATAGTCTTAACAAAATCCCTTTATGTAAAGATTTATACTGCACACTCATAGTCATTACTTTATATTAAAATAATTCTCATCTATTTTTATTTTTTCAGGTTGCTCTACAGGTATTTTTATTCCTCTTTCATATAATCTAGCTGCAATAGATGAAGACTGTCTTAATTGCATTAATTTCGATTTAGAGCTAATATATTCATAACGAAGCTCTTTAAGTTCCTTATTAATTGTGTTAATTTCTATAAGTTTTTTTTCAGTATTAAAATTATTAGCTATGTATATAATAATAAGAAATACTACATAAAATCCAAAAGGTAAAGCCTTTACAAATTTTTCCCTAGTAAGTAATGTGCCATCTAATATGTATCGTATAACAAATTTTCTTTTTTTAGGC
>DAOTOD010000384.1:0-1535 GCA_035451165.1 Bacteroidales bacterium | reverse complement strand
TACGTAGAATAGAAAATAAACTAGGTATAAAAGGGTCACCAACTTGTGAAATGGTCTTTACAAATGCCCCAGCTAAACTCATAGGGGAAAGGAAACTCGGTTTAATTAAATACGTAATGTCGCTTATGAACTCAGCAAGACTAGGAGTAGGGGCTCAATCTGTAGGAATTGCTGAAGCTGCTTATAGAGAAGCTCTTAAATATGCACAAGAAAGAGAACAATTTGGTAAAACTATCATTAATTACCCTGCTATATATGAAATGTTAACTTTGATGAAAGTTAAAATAGACGGCGCTCGCTCTTTGTTATATGAAACTGCTCGACACGTTGATATGTATAAAAATTATGCCCACCTTCAAAATAAAAGCAAACTTGAACAAGAAGAAATTAAGACAATGAAGTATCATCAAAAAATAGCTGATGCCCTTACTCCTATGTTGAAATTATTTTCAAGTGAATATTGTAACCAAATCGCTTATGATGCAATACAAATACATGGTGGAACAGGGTATATGAAAGACTTCCCAGTTGAACGTATATACCGTGATGCTAGAATTACTAGCATATACGAAGGCACATCTCAATTACAAGTAGTAGCAGCTATAAGAGCTATAGCAAATGGTACTTATTTATCTCTCATAGAAGAATATAGTAAACATCCTATTAAACCTGAATACAATTTTATTAAACAACACCTTATTGAAATGACTAATGAACTCATAGAATGCATTGAATATGTTAATTCAACTAAAAATACAGAAATATATGATTTTCATTCTAGAAGATTAGTTGAAATGGCAGGCAATATAATAATTGGATATTTATTGCTTATTGATACTCAAAGAAACGAAAAATTCGCTCATTCTACCGATATATTTGTCCATCATTCTATGTCAGAAAATAAAGATAAAGCTACATTCATACGTCACATAGGAATTAAAGATATAGGGAATTATAAAATAGTTTAAATTATATACAATAAAAAAAGACTATTAATTAATAAAAATAATTATTTTATTAATCTTTAGTAATTTCTTTCTTTGATTTATCTTGTTCCTTAGGCTTATTTTCTCCTTTACGTATATTTATTTCTTGTGATTCTTTATCAAAATCTATCAATATAGTATCATTAGGAGTAAAGGTATTTTTTATAAGCTCTTCGGCTAAAGGATCTTCTACATATTTTTGTATAGCTCGTTTTAACGGCCTTGCACCAAAGTCAGCATCCCATCCTTTTTCCATGATAAAATCTTTGGCTTCAAAAGTTATAACAATTTTATACCCTAATGATTCTATTCTATTAAATAAAGCATTTAATTCCAAATCAATTATTTTGTGAATATGTTCTTTTTCTAATGGTTCAAAAATTATAACATCATCTATACGATTTAAAAATTCAGGAGCAAATGATTTACGTAATGCATTTTCTATAACACTTCTGGCATAACCAGCTTTATTAGATGTTCTAGCTAAAGTAGCAAAACCAACTCCTAATCCAAAATCTTTTAGTTGCCGAGAGCCTATATTAGAAGTCA
>DAOTOD010000383.1:0-1550 GCA_035451165.1 Bacteroidales bacterium | reverse complement strand
ACCAACGACTGTCTTTATTTCTTGAGAATAAATATTTGTTTTATACCAATTTACACCTAAAAGCTCACCATATTTAAAAGTATTATATAATCTTAAATTTAAATCGCCTGTTAAAATAAACTTGCTACTTGTATTATCCGTCATAAACCCCATTATACCACTAAATACATTTACTTTCTTCTTTTCAGCTTTTATATATATATTAGCTTTATTATTTCTTATTAATAATAAAGGATGGCCTGTTAAGGTAATTAGTTTAAGTTCTTTTAATTTTTTTTCTATTTCATTAATTTTTCTTTCATTATATAAACTACCTGGTTTTATATTCAAATAATTATTCAAGAAAACACTCGATACTGCTGCTTCTTTATTAATTATAATACTATCAATCTTTATCAAAGGACCAGCTTCAATCTTTAAATTTGCACTTACTTTACT
This sequence comes from Bacteroidales bacterium, assembly GCA_035451165.1. Classification (GTDB taxonomy): domain Bacteria; phylum Bacteroidota; class Bacteroidia; order Bacteroidales; family JAKIYJ01; genus JAKIYJ01. Next base: position 1,112 of record DAOTOD010000383.1, on the reverse strand, counting down.
TTCAATGTCTTCTATTATAATACTATCTAAAGACACCGTAACGTAAGGATACCCATTTTTCCCAAAGTATTTAATAATTTTTTTAGCTAGTATTTTAAAATCATTATACCTAAAAGGTTTATTAATATATTCTCTTTGTTTAAAACCTGTTTTAACTAAAATCTCATAATCATAACTATTGACCGAAAGATTCAACCATTTATATTTGCTACCAATATCAATATATGCAATAATATTATTATCTTGTTTTACTATAGAATCAATAACCACAGATGCATAGCCTTCATTGATTAACGTTTTAATATTCTTTTTCAAAGCTATAATTGCACTTATAGAATCGCTATACGAAGAATTTGTATTTATATAATTAGGTAATAAGTTAGTAACTTTTGATGATTTAATTTCTAAATTTATCTTTTGAGATAATACATTTATAGGTATAAAAAATAAAATAATAAAAAAAATAACATTAAATATAAATAACTTTTGTCTTAAATAAAAAAATATTAAGTTTATCACACCCAATTAATGTATAAATTAAAACTATTATATTGTTAATATTTATGCTAAAGACCAGTCAATGGGTTCGATACCTTTAGATTGTAAGAAATTATTAGCTTTAGAAAAATGTTTACAACCAAAAAAACCTCTGTTAGCCGATAAAGGCGAAGGATGTGAAGCAGTAAGAATTAAATGTTTATTAGTATCTATCAAATCTATTTTAGCATGAGCATAATTACCCCAAAGCATAAAAACTAAATTTTCTCTATCTTCAGAAAGTTTCTTTATTACAGCATCTGTAAAACGTTCCCAGCCCTTATTTTGATGTGAGCCTGCTTGTGAATCTCTAACAGTTAAAACAGCATTAAGTAGAAAAACTCCTTGAATTGCCCATTTAGTTAAATCTCCATCCTCAGGTATACTCATACCTAAGTCTTCTTGAAGCTCTTTAAAAATATTAATTAAAGAAGGTGGTTTAGGCACACCTTTTTTTACAGAAAAAGCCAAACCATGTGCTTGATTATAACCATGATATGGATCTTGCCCCAATATAACAACCTTAACCTTATGAAAAGGAGTTATATTAAAAGCATTAAAAATTAATTGACCAG
>DAOTOD010000382.1:0-1573 GCA_035451165.1 Bacteroidales bacterium | reverse complement strand
ATCATATAAGTAGTCGAATGGTATCTCCGCATATTTAAGTGCTAATACTACAGCGTCATCCCATGGTAAATTATTAGGAGGCCCATAAACAGCTATTTTAGGAGCTTTATGTAACTTTATAACTTCCATATTAACCTCAGGAGAAGCAATTTCTGTAAAAATAAGATTAGCTTGAGCATCTGAAATAACTTCATAAGAAACATTACGTATAACGCACTCTTTTTCAAGTAAGGCATGATGTTTAAACATAAAACTTCCCCCTTTATAGTTAAGCAACCAATTCACTTCCACATCTTGAGTAAGTACCCAATAAGCTATTCCATAAGATTTAAGATGATTTCGTTGTATTTCATCCATTGGAATTAATATATATGCAGCATTAACTTTAAAAAATATATTTAAAATTAATAATAACAAAAACAATCTATTAGCTACAATACTTTTCATATTATTAATAATAATTTAAAGCATACTTAATGTTAAAATGGTTCTTCATCATCATTTTCATCATTCATTTTTGAAGGTATAGTATAAGAATTAGAGTTATTTGATTCGTTTTTATAACCATCAGTATATATAACAGGTTCAAATTCTTCAAATTTTGCAAATTTATCAATAAAACGTAATTTAATATCTTTTAGTGTACCATTTCTATGCTTTGCAATTATTATTTCTGCCATTCCCACCGTAGATTGGCCCTGTTCATCTTCCATTATTTTATAATACTCTGGACGATAAATAAACAAAACTAAATCGGCATCTTGTTCAATAGCACCAGATTCGCGTAAATCTGACAATAATGGTCTTTTACTACCTCCTCTGGTTTCAACTGCTCTGCTTAATTGTGATATAGCTATAACAGGAACATTTAATTCTTTAGCAAGACTTTTAAGCGAACGTGAAATATTACTTATTTCCTGTTCCCTATTACCTCCTCTATTATCACTTAAGCCTGACATTAACTGAAGATAATCAACTATCACCATAGCTATATTATGTTCATATTTAAGCCTACGGCACTTTGCTCTTAATTCAAAAACTGTTAAAGCAGGTGTATCATCAATAAATATTTTGGCTTCTGCCAATTTTTTAATTTTTACATTTAATTGTTCCCATTCGTATTCTTTTAAATCACCTTTACGCAATTTACTAGCAGATAATTCAGTTTCAGCAGCAATAAGTCTTGTAACTAATTGTAAAGCTGACATTTCTAATGAAAATATAGCTACTGGCATATTATAATCAATAGCTGTATTTCGAGCCATAGATAAAACAAAAGCTGTTTTCCCCATACCAGGCCTTGCTGCAATGATAATAAGGTCGGACGGTTGCCAGCCTGCTGTAGCCCTATCAAGTTCAGAAAAACCTGAAGGTACTCCACTTAAATCCTTATCAGAATTGCGAATTTCTTTTATTCTTTCTAATGCTTCTTGTATTAGAACAGTCATCGACTTATATTCCCTCCTCAAGTGTGTCTCACTTATACCAAAAAGTTTTGATTCAGCATTATCTAATAAATCAAAAACATCGGTACTATCTTCATAAGCATCTTTTATAATTTCAGAACTTACCC
>DAOTOD010000381.1:0-1590 GCA_035451165.1 Bacteroidales bacterium | reverse complement strand
TTGTACTTTCTCCTTTGTAGTGTATGATACGAGTTTCTGGGTAATAATAATTATTATATCCTGCTTGTGTTATTCTATATGATATGTCAATATCTTCCCCATACATAAAAAAGTTTTCGTCTAATAATCCTATTTTGTCTAATACTTCTTTTCGTATTAGCATAAAAGCTCCGGACAGTACATCCACTTTATTAATTTTATTTTTATCTAAGTAGCCTAAATGATATTTGCCGAATATTTTTGATTTAGGAAATATTGAAGAAAGTCCCGATATCTTATAGAAAGCCACCCATGGTGTAGGCAAAGATCTTTTAGATTCGGGCAAAAATTTACCTTTACCATTAACCATTTTTACTCCTAATGCACCTGCATCAGGATGTTCATCCATAAAATTAACGACTTTTAATAATGTATCTGTTTCTAAAACTGTATCAGGATTTAGTAATAGAATATATTGCCCTTTTGCTAATTTTATAGCTTGGTTATTAGCTTTTGCAAAGCCTACATTTTTATTGTTACTAATTAAATGTATTTTAGGAAATTTATTTTTTATCATTTGCACAGAGCCATCAACCGAATTATTGTCTACTACAAATATTTCGGCGTCAATATTTTCTATTGCTTTTTCGACTGACGAGAGGCACTGAGCAAGAAAATATTTAACATTATAATTTACAATAACAATTGATAGCTTCATAATAGTTTATACTATACTAAATAAAATTTAAGAAACTTATTACAATTAAATAAATTAATTTATGGTTTATTTTTTTATAAAAGTAATTTTTAGAATATAAGCCCATCTCTCATATGATATTGTTTATCAGCCATTTTAGCTAGTTCTTCGTTATGAGTAACCAGAATGAAAGTTTGATTAAAAGTTTCTCGTAATTTAAAAAATAATTTATGTAATTCGTACGCATTTTCAGAATCAAGGTTACCTGAAGGTTCGTCAGCTAAAATTACGTCAGGATTATTAATAAGTGCCCTAGCAATAGCTACACGTTGTTGCTCGCCACCTGATAGTTGAGATGGTTTATGATTTAAACGGTCTTTTAATCCAAGAAATTCAAGTATTTCAGCAGCTTTATTATTTGCTTCTTTTTTGTTTTTGCCAGCTATATAAGCGGGTATGCTAACATTTTCGATAGCTGTAAATTCGGGTAATAAATGATGAAATTGGAATACAAATCCTATGTGTTTATTTCGGAAAGCAGCTAATTTTTTTTCTGATAACTTATGTACTTCAATATCTTTTATTATAATATTTCCTATGTCTGGCCTATCTATAGTGCCTATAATATGTAATAAAGTACTTTTTCCTGCGCCTGAAGGGCCTGTAATAGAAATAATGCTACCTAATGGTATGTTTAAAGTAATGCCTTTTAGTACTTTTAAATTACCATAAGATTTATGTATATTTTCAACCTGTATCATTTTAATTTATCTAATTATTGCAAACATAAGTAAATTATTTAAAAACAAAAAAATGGTTAAAAATTTATTTAACCATTTTTTTATAATTGTAAATAAAAAAGTTATAATTCGTTATTTGTTAACTATAATATGTTTTGCAATAGAATTTATACC
>DAOTOD010000380.1:0-1592 GCA_035451165.1 Bacteroidales bacterium | reverse complement strand
CTAAATCAAAATTTTCATTGGGAGAATGGATAAAATCTGATTCTAGACCAAAGCCCATCAATATTGATTTTAGGTTAAGTATTTCTTCAAAATTAGCTATTATAGGTATACTTCCTCCACTTCGGACTGGGATAGGTTGCTTACCGTATACTTCGTAATAGGCTTTTTCTGCGGCTTTGTATGCTGGTATATTGATAGGGCATGCATAACTTTTACCTCCGTGTAAAGGTGTTACATTAACTGAAACATATGGAGGAGTATTGTTTTCAAGATAATCTTTAAATAATTTTAATATATTTTCGTGATTTTGTTCTGGAACCAATCTAACTGATATTTTAGCATAAGCTTTAGATGGTAATATTGTTTTTGTTCCTTCTTTAGTATAACCTCCCCAAATGCCACAAACATCTAAACTCGGTCGTATTCCTGTTCTTTCATAAGTAGTATAACCTTCTTCTCCAAATAAAGCTTTAACGCCTATAGCTTTTTTATAATTTTCTTCATTGAAAGGAGCTTTAGACATTAATTGCCTTTCTTCATCAGACACTATTATTACATCATCATAAAAACCCGGTATTGTAATTTTCCCTTTTTCATCAATCAAATTAGAAATAATTTTAGCTAACATGTTTATAGGGTTAGCTACAGCACCTCCAAATATACCTGAATGTAAATCTTTATTAGGCCCAGTTACTTCTACTTCCCAATATGCTAAACCTCTTAAACCTGTTGTAATAGAAGGTATTTCTTTATCTATCATACTTGTATCTGAAACTAATATTATATCAGCGTTAAGCATATCTTTGTATTGCTTACACCATTTAGTTAAACTTGTTGAGCCTATTTCTTCTTCTCCTTCTATCATAAACTTAACATTGCATGGAAGTTGATTTGTTTTTACTAAAAATTCAAAGGCTTTCAGATGTATAAAACTTTGTCCTTTATCATCGTTAGCACCACGTGCATAAATTTTATCATCTATAATAACAGGTTCAAAAGGGTTAGTATTCCATAATTCAAGTGGATCAATAGGCATAACGTCATAATGAGCATATACTAAAATAGTAGGTAATTTAACATTTATTATTTTTTCAGCATATACTATTGGATTGCCATCGGTATAATAAATTTCTGCTTTATCTGTGCCTGCTTTTAGTAAAAGCTCTTTCCAATATTCAGCACATTTTATCATATCTTTTTTATGTTCACTTAAAGCACTTATAGAAGGTATACGTAATAAGTTAAATAATTCTTCTAAAAATATATCCTTATTATTTTTAACATAAGTTGAAATATCATTCATGATATATGTTTGTTTTAATGTTTAATTATTACAAATTAAATTAAAATTTAAGTATTAATAAAAAATTAAATTAAAATTTTAAGAAATACCATAGATTTATATAGCTTTTTGTTAATAAAATCATTTAAGTTTAATTGTGAATATATTTTTATTCTTTTATTTTTGTTAAATATAAAATATTATAAATATTGATTAAAAATGATTTTTTCAGAGGCAGATTTTTTACAAATAAGAAATCATGGACTAAGTTTATCAGACATAGAAGAGCAATTAAAAAAATTTAAAGAAG
>DAOTOD010000379.1:0-1605 GCA_035451165.1 Bacteroidales bacterium | reverse complement strand
AATAGCTTATTCCTATTACAAAAGTACGACGAAAATCTATCTTTAATAACAAAAAGCCACGAATTAAAAATCAATGATAAACCCATAGAACCTTATTATATTACTGAATTTAAAAACAACGTTTATATAAGTGATACAAATATAGGTATAATAATTACTGATAAATATGGCGCCCTAATTAAAATAGTCCCCCTAAATAAAATAAAAGAATTCAATTGTTATGATGATTATATAATATATACAAACAATGATAATATAGTGTTTTTTAACTATAATACATTAACTCAATCATCTTTAAAAATACCTGTTAAAGATGTTTTAAAGGCACAGGTAAAAAACAATAAATTATATGTGCTTAATAACCAAGGACTGTATGTTTTTAACTTATCTTTTTAAAAAATTTTTTCAACATTTTTTTAACAATTGATTTTATTAAAAGAGTATTATTTTAATTTGTAAGTGTAAAAAATTAAAATATAAAATATGCATATAGCAATAGCAGGTAACATAGGCTCTGGTAAAACCACCGTTACAAGTCTTTTGGCCAAACAATATGGCTGGGAACCTCATTATGAAGATGTTGACACTAACCCATATCTTGCAAGTTTTTATGAAGACATGCAAAGGTGGTCATTTAATCTGCAAATATATTTTCTTAATAGTAGGTTTCGACAAATTATTAATTTTAGAAAAAGTGGTAAAGATATAGTACAAGACAGGACTATATATGAAGATGCTTACATATTTGCCCCTAATCTTCATGCCATGGGACTTATGACTTCACGCGACTTTGATAACTACTCAAAATTATTTGAATTAATGAGCTCTTTTATTCAACCTCCTGATTTGTTAATATATCTTAGAGCTGAGGTACCTACATTAGTAAATCAAATACAAAAAAGAGGAAGAAGCTACGAAGAAGCTATTAGAATAGATTATCTAAAACGCTTAAATGAAAGATATGAAGCATGGATCTCTACTTATAATCTAGGTAAATTACTTATAATGGACGTTGATAATAGAAATTTTGCTGAAAATCCAAAAGATTTTGAACTATTAATTAATAAAATAAATGCTGAATTGTTCGGACTTTTTTAAAATTATTTAAATGAATATCATAGGTATAATACCTGCTCGATATAACTCTTCTCGTTTCCCAGGAAAACCATTAGTTAAAATTAATGGTATTAGTATGATTGAAAGAGTATATAATCAAGCTACTAAAACAAAATTTTTAAAAAAAGTAATAGTTGCAACTGACGATGAAAGAATATCTACACATGTAACTAATTTTGGAGGTATAGCCATAATGACCTCTACTAATGTAAAAAATGGTACTGAAAGATGTTATATAGCTCTTAAAATTTTACAAGAACTAAGCCCAAACTTAAATTATGATGTAATTATAAATATACAAGGTGATGAACCATTTATTCAACCTTCTGAAATTGATACTCTTGCTAAATGTTTTATCGATGATAATAACACACAAATAGCTACTTTAATTAAAGAAATTTCTAATGAAAAAGATTTATTTAATCCTTCTATTATTAAAGTAATTACCGATATCAATAATTTTGCTATTTACTTTAGTCGTTCTCCTAT
>DAOTOD010000378.1:0-1610 GCA_035451165.1 Bacteroidales bacterium | reverse complement strand
ATATTTAACTACAATTGGTATTCGTTGTCGCTATATACATTCCGATATTGATGCTATTGAGCGTGTTGAAATAATGAGAGACTTAAGATTAGGTAATTTTGACGTATTAGTAGGAGTCAATCTATTAAGAGAAGGTTTAGACCTACCAGAAGTTTCTTTAGTAGCAATATTAGATGCTGACAAAGAAGGCTTTTTAAGATCAGAACGTTCGCTAACGCAAGTAGCTGGGCGAGCAGCTCGTAATCTTAATAGTAAAGTTATTATGTATGCTGATAAAATAACTGATTCTATGCGCAAAACTATTGAAGAAACAGATAGAAGAAGAGCTAAACAATTAAAATATAATGAAGAAAACAATATTACTCCTACTGCTATATATAAATCAACAGAATCTATAATAGGTCAAACTGTTGTAGCTAATTCTAAAACTACTATTAAGCAGCCATATATAGAAAATGAAAATATCAACATAGCTGCAGACCCTATAATTAAATATATGGATAAAAATCAACTTAAAAAATTCATTTCTAAACTAAAAAAAGATATGGAAAAAGCAGCTAAAGAACTCAACTTTATAGAAGCTGCTAAAATAAGAGACACTTTATTTGAATTACACAAAATACTTGATAAAGACAAATAAAATTGTATTTTACAAATTAACAATAAGTAATTTTAATAATTTATATAAAATATCATAAAAAAAATTATTTTTGCACAATAAAATAAAATTATATGGCTAAGAAAAAAGATAAAAAAGATGAACCTATTGTAGCTGTTGAAGAAGCTTTAAGTAAAACAGAGCTTTTTTTTGAAAAAAATAAAAACATAATTACTTATGCATTATTAGGGCTAATAGTTATAATAGGCGGTTTCTTATTATATAAAAATTATATTCAAGCACCTCGAGAAAGAGAAGCTCAATCGCAAATGTATGGTGCCGAAAATTACTTCGCTATGGATTCCTTTAATCTAGCAATAAATGGAGACGGTAATTATCGAGGTTTTCTTGATATAGTTAATGAATATGGGGGCACAAAATCTGGTAACTTAGCTAAATACTATTTAGGGATATGTTATTTACAAATAGGGAAATATGATGAAGCTATACATTATTTGAAAAAATTTAAATCTAAAGATGAAATAGTAAGCTCTATGGCCTTAGGAGCCATCGGAGACGCTTACCTCGAACTAGGAGATAATGAAAATGCTTATAAATATTATCTTAAAGCTGCTAACAAAAATGATAATGATTTTGTTACTCCACTATTTTTAATGAAAGCTGCATGGACAGCAGAAATTTTAGGTCAATATGATAAGGCTGTTGAATCATACGAAAAAATTAAAAAAGATTATTTTAGAAGTAACGAAGCTAGAGTGATAGATAAATATATAGCACGAGCTAAAGGTTTAGGTAAACTAGAATAAAAATGTCTTCTAAATTAAAAAATCTTTCTGATTATAAAATTCCATGTATTCCTGATGATGCACTCAAAAGTATAAAAATAGGAATAGTAATATCTGAATGGAATTCAAATATTACTGAAGCTCTTGCTAAAGGTTGTATAGAAACATTAACTAAACACAAAATAAAAAAAGAAAATATAATTTCT
>DAOTOD010000377.1:0-1618 GCA_035451165.1 Bacteroidales bacterium | reverse complement strand
ATTTGCTTTTTAAGTTAGCATTTAAAGAGCTTATGTAATTAAAATCTATCATTTGCCCCCACCTGGGTCTTAAGTCACGTTCGGCTGTTTTAAGTAAATTTCTATAAATAAAACCTACAGATAAAGCTTGCAATGAACCATTAAAAGGGGCATTATGTTTAGCATCAGTAATATAAATATTTTGTATTTCAGTATAAGGTGTGAAGCTTCTAAACCATTTACTTTTAGTTAAGTTTAAAGGTATATTAATATTAAGCGAAGTAATAGCTTCGTTCCAGTTGAATTCAATTTGATTAATAGTATTATAATCAGAAAAATAACTTTTTCGCCCGCCGTATGATTGTTTTATTTTAATTATAGGATAAAATCCTTTATAAATAAAGCTGCTATTTATTACAGATTTTTTTTCATTGTAGTTATATCCATAATTAAGAACAAGAAAAGCAGTACTTAAAATATTTTGAGACATTAAAGTTATACCAGGGTAAATTTCGTTTACATCACCATAATAAAAAGGCATCCAACTATGAAAGTGAAATAAATGTAATAGCTTAGAATATTTTTTTATAGTGTAATTAGTATCTATCTTATTATTATTATTTATAAGATTTAATTCTTGATTAGTAATAGTTTCTGCTATAGGTAAATATGAAATATTTTCATAATTAATTTCTGACCATTTACTTGTGTCGTAAGGTACTACAACTATTTGGTAACCATTATTAGTATAATTAGAAAAAGCTATTTTATTTTTTTCTGTTAGAACACTAGGGTATAAAGCTCCATATTTAGCGGAACTTACCCTATAAATTTTATAATTTTCAGGGTTAAGTGCATAAATATTTGAAATACCATCATAACTCCCATTGAAAAAAATAAATTTACCATCAAATAAGGGTCGGCTTATTTCATTGTGAGAAGGATTTAAAATATATTCATATTTTAAGTCATCATAATTAATTTTTAAAATTCCTTTATTGCCGTCTTTGTCCATAGCTATACAATACAATTGCTTATTATCTGGGGACCATGAAGGAGTTATGAGCATTTCATTGTGGGGCAAAGATAAACGCTTTATTTCATTGCCTTTATATGCATCTATTATGACTAATGAAAATTTATATTCAGGTAATATTTCTGAGACCGCTATTAGTTGGCCATTTGGCGAGATGGCTGGAGCAAAATATTTAGTATATTTAGTTAATTTTTGAATTTTACCTTTATCAATATCATATTTTTTTATGATTGACCATGTTTGATGAGCCCACCTCTTATCATATTGTACTTCTGACCATGTTATATATTTTCCATTAGTGCTATAAATAAGCTCTTCGTATTTTTTATTATTAGAAAATATAATTGTTTCTCCAGATGTAGCTAATCGTATAGGATTAAAATATCCGGGAGTATATAATTTTTTTTCATTTTTACCAGAAATAATTACAAAATGTTTTTCATGTTGTAATCCGTATTTAATAGCACAAAAAGTAGTGTCATTAATAAAGTAAGGCTGTTCATAAGAAGTGTAAACTTTATTTTTAGGTGATATAACCTGAAAATTAGTATCGTATTGATAATTTGATGAATGCTTCCATATACTGTCAGCAAATTTAAAAGT
>DAOTOD010000376.1:0-1618 GCA_035451165.1 Bacteroidales bacterium | reverse complement strand
TACAACAAATACAGTATCTTCATAAGCTACCATTTCTCCATTTGTGTTTCTTATAAGTTTTTGTAATTGATACTGCTGTGGTTTTACACTATAACTGTAATTAGCTCTGTTAGGACATACTGTAACACATATATTGCAAAATTCATCACAAAACAAACAACGAGAAGCCTCTTCTTTAACTTGATTAGGGTTAAACGATTTTAAGATTATATCAAAATCTAATTTATTGTGACGATTATTATGTTGTATTCCTTTAATACGCCTTGAGCGCATAAGCATATGTTGAGAAATATCTCTATTTTTTAATAATGGGAAATATTTAAATTTATTTTCTATTCTAGCTTGTAACATTATAATTTCAGCTACCTTACGCCCGTCAGCCACAGCATTAACAATAGTAGCAGCTCCCCTCATAGCATCACCACCAATAAAAATATTGTTAATGGCTGTCCTATACGTTTTAAAATCAGGTTTCAGGGACGAAATATCAATAAAGTTTATGTCTACTTCTTGGCCTAGAGCTGGTATAATAGCATCAAAATCAAGTGTTATTTCAGAATTAGGTATTTTAACAGGTTTTGGTCTACCTTGACTATCAACACCTTCAATCTTCATCATAGAAAGGACCATTTGTTTAACTTTACCATTTTCGCCACTAATACGTTCAGGAGCAACTAATTCCTTTATTATAATATTTTCTTCAATCAAATCTTTTATTTCTTCATATCCTGCGGGCATTTCCAAACGAGTTCTACGATATAATAAAGTAACTTCACCTTTTCCCCCTACCAATCGCTTAGCTGTACGTGCAACATCGACAGCTGTATTACCTCCACCAATAACAGCTATTTTAGAACCCAACTTAATATTTTTACCTTTTTTAACAGCGGATAAAAATTCTAATGGGTCAATCACTCCTTCTAGTTCTTCTCCCTCTATATTTAATTTGCGATTTTTTTGAGCCCCAACAGCTATATAGATATAATCATATTCTTTTTGTATTTTTTCAAATTCGTTTGATGTAATTTTATAGTTCCAGTAAAAATTAACACCTAAAGAGCTTATTCTATCAATATCTTTTTTTAAGGCATTTGTTTGCAAGCGAAAAGTAGGTATAGCATCAGCAATCATTCCTCCTGGGGAATCTTTAGTTTCATAAACATCAACTTTAAAACCTTCTAAAATAAGGAAAAAAGCACAAGATAATCCAGAAGGTCCAGCTCCAATAATAGCTACCTTAAGACCATTATCAGGTGATTTTGTTAGCAAAGGTTCTTTAGTAGCATTTTCAACTATATATCTTTTTATATCACGAATTAAAATTGGGTTATCATAATTAATTCTAGTACATTTATATTGGCAAAAATGAGTACATACAGCACCAAGTACTGAAGGGAAAGGATTTTTTTTCAATATGACTTCTAAAGCTTCGTCATATAAACCTTTACCTGCATAATAAAGATAATCTGGTATATCTTGATTAGTAGGGCATCCATGCACACAAGGTGCAGCAATACAATCAAACCATTCTAATTTTCGTACAGATTTAATATTAGGTGATAAAGCTGGCTCATAACGATACATATCAGAATTTATAACACTTTCAGCATATTTTAAA
>DAOTOD010000375.1:0-1621 GCA_035451165.1 Bacteroidales bacterium | reverse complement strand
CAAGTTCAATTTCTGCTGCAATGATGTCAATGGAGCAAAATCAAGATTTAAATTAGGATTAATATTAACTTTTTTAGTTGCGACACTTTCAAATTCGAATTGTAATGTATCAGGTTTTACAACACTTACCATTTTTGTAGGGAATAGTTGTTTATTCAAACGTATAATATCGTTTGTTTTAATCCATCCATAGTAAGAATTGTTTTCTTTGTGTAATTTTATGTTAGTTAAATCTATTTGTAGAGAGTCTAATTTTCTTAAATATTTTAATTGTAAAAGTCTATAGCCATTAGCTGTTATGTATAAAACTAAGTTTTTAGGGGCATCTGTTATTAATAATTGTTTTTTTTCAAGATTAGTATATTTTAAAGGATATACTATTTCTGTAGTATATTCTTTTGATAGCTTAATCATAAGCCATATTATAAAAGATATTGAAAGGCAAAGTAGAAATATAAAAAACTCGTAACGTTTTTTATAATTTGTTTTTAAATGGGTATTAAACCTTGGTAGTTTACCATCAGTCATTAATTTGAATGTTTTAAAAAAAATTAAATTTTATTTTTGTTGAGGCATTTCATCACCTGTATATTGTTGAGCAATTGCTGCTTTTTCCATTTTAAGGCGATTTTGACCTTCTACTTCAATAATAACAATTTTATCACTTACTTCTACAATTTTACCATGAATACCGCCAATAGTTATAATTTTATCCCCTTTTTTCAAATTTTCACGAAATTTTTTTAATTCTTTATTTTTTTTAGCTTGTGGTCTAATAAAAAAGAAATAAAATACTAAAATTATTAATAATAAAGGTAAAAGAGTACCTATACCACTACCCCCACTCGTACCTTTAGTAGTACTTTGGAGTAAAATACTTAATAAAATGTTCATAATTAAAATTATTTTAAGTTAAAAAATTTAAGGTGCTATTACATTAGCAGTAATTTTAAGAATTTTTTCATTAGGTTGTGTATTAGCTATAAGGCTTACAGTTTTAGTATTATATCCTTTTCGGTTTTTACTATCAAATGTTACCGATATATATGATTGTTCGCCAGGTTTTATAGGTTGTTTGGGATATTCAAGGTTAGTACATCCACAACTTGCATGTGCTTGGCTAATTATCAAATCAGATTTACCTACATTTTTAAAACGAAAACTATAAGTAACTTTTTCTCCTTCAACTATATTCCCAAAGTCATGCTCTTCTTCTTCAAATTGAAAAACAGGTAATATGTCGTTACTTTGCTTACCTGAAGCTGTATTAGGATTGTTTACTAAATCTGTTGATAAATTATTATTCGAATTATTTCTATTACAAGAAACTATTAATAAAAAATATAAAACATACAAAACGAAATTAGTTTTTTTCATCCTTCTATTCTTATTTGATTTAGCAAAATTATAAATAAATTTAAATACATTAGCAATTTTAATATTTCTTTTTGTAAATAATAATTTTTTAATGGTTATTTTTTATAATGTGTTACTTATCAAAAGTTTATTAATTTATGTGCATAGAATATATTCTTATTTTTAAGTGTTATTATGTATAATCCTTTTCTTAAAAAAAATAAATTATAATAATAAAATAAATTATTAAAAATTAAATTTTTAA
>DAOTOD010000374.1:0-1635 GCA_035451165.1 Bacteroidales bacterium | reverse complement strand
AAGGCTTTCTATTTAATAAATGTTCTATACTAAGTAATTTTAATAATTCTTTTATTGTATTTTGTTTACTTTCTTTTTTTGACAAGCTAAAAATGATATTTTCATAAACTGTCATATGAGGAAATAGTGCATAATCTTGAAAAACTATTCCAACTTTTCTTTTTTGGATTTTCTCTTCAGTTATGTTTACATTATTTAAAGTAATTTTACCTTGATCGGGTTTTTGAAGTCCTGCAATTATTTCCAAAAGTAAACTTTTTCCTGAGCCAGAAGGGCCTAATAAAACAAAATATTCTCCTTTATTAACCTTAAAATTAACATTATTAAGATAAAAATTACCTATCTGTTTACTTAAATTAATAACTGTCAACATTTTTTTTAATATGAGTGACTATATTTAATACAATAAATACAATTAAAGTAATGATCATAAAAACTGTTGTAATAGGCAAAGCATAGCTTAACCCTAATGAAGTAAATTTTTCATAAATAAGTACAGGTGTTATCGTAGGATAATAAGCTATAATAACAACAGCGCCAAATTCACTCATTCCTCTAGCAAACATCATAATCATACCTGAAATTATTCCTTTAGATGCTAATGGTAATGATATAGTAAAAAACATTTTACTTACAGAAGCTCCAAGCGTAAGAGCAGCTTTCTCAAGCTTAACAGGAACATTAGAAAAAGCTTCATAGGCTGCATTAACCAAAAAAGGCACACTAACAAACATCATAGCTATAATTATTCCTTTAGGGTTATTTATAAAATCGAGTCCAAGGTATTTTAAAAACTTTCCAATAGTTGTATTACTAGAGACCACTCCAAGTAAGGCTATTCCTGCAGCAGTATGAGGTATAACAATAGGTAGATTTATTAGGCTTAATATAAAAGAGCGGCCCCAGAATGATTTACGTGCCAGCAAATAAGCAAGAGGTATAGCTAAAAAAGAAGCTATTATAGTTGCTGACATTGAAGCCCATAATGTTAATCCCATACTTTTTATAGTTTCTTCATCATTTATAGTATTTATAATACTACCCTTCGATGTAAATAAAAATAAACCTAAAATAGGTGCTACTATAAATAACAACAATATACCTCCCAAAAGAGTAAATATAAGGTTAAGATTATTATTTTTCATATTTGTTGCTTATTTTCTTTTATTATTTCTTTACCTTCTTCTGATAAAACAAATTTTACAAATGCCTTTGCAGCAGAATAATTATAACAAGTCTTTGGTATGGTAAGACCATAAGTAATTGCATTCCCATATTCTTTTATTATTTTTCCTTTACTATCTTTTGTTTCAAAATATACAGTTGAATAAAAAGCGTTATATTTTTTATTACTTAAATTAATTTCATCGGGTAAAACAATATATTTTAAATTGTGTTGTATAGCAACAGATTTATATATAAAACAATAATCAATAGCCTTAGTTTCAAGCAAAGCTAATAATTCAGTTTCTTTAGGCCTGAGATATTTCTTGTTTTTATTAAGCAATATGTCAGCAAAATTAACCCTATAATATTTTTCAGCAAGTTTTAATAAAAATATTGTTCTTACACCACAGGGGTCAGATGCAGGATCAGATCTACCTGTTTTTACATCATCTTCTAACAATATATTAT
>DAOTOD010000373.1:0-1664 GCA_035451165.1 Bacteroidales bacterium | reverse complement strand
ATTTTTCATAATATGAAAAGGCATTGTCATAATCATTTAAATAATAATAAGCATCGGCAATAGAATTATAAAATTGTATTATTAAAGGCGATGAAGTGGTTATATAATTTAAGCCTGCTTTGTAATAGTATATAGATTTAGTGTAGTTTTTGAGTTCAAAATAACCATAACCTGCAAAATAATAGGGTAGAGGCTGTTCAGGAAACATTTCTATTGCTCTGGTAGCTTCGTTTATAAGAGAGTTATAATCTTTTAGTGTTAATTCTATATTTAGTAATTGTTCCCAAACAATGTAGCGACTGCTATCTAATTCAATTACACGGCGGTATGCTTCTTTAGCTTCTTTAATTTTCTTATCTTTGTATAGTATATCTGCATAAATAGAATGAGCTTTAGCTTCATTGGGATGTGTTTTAATAAGTATTTCTGATAGTTCATAAGATTCTTTTTTAGCAATTGAATCATTAATAGGTTTATCATAGTAAGCTAATAGTACAAGTACTTTTTTATCAATATTATTATTAGGATTATAGAAAGCGTTTTTAAGATAATAATAAGCTGAATCTTTTTTTCCTAGGTTAAAGTATATTTCGTGCAAATAAAAATCAACGTTAGGTTCGTAAGGATTTTGTTGTTTTATTTTTAAAAAAGTATTTAAGGCTTTTGTTGTTTGTCCAATTTCAATATATAATTCGCCAAGCATGTTTTGATATTTAATATCGTCGGGAAAAGCATTAATAAGGTTTTGAATTTCGTTTATAGCTTTTTGAGGTTTATTAAGGAAAAGATATATATTTTTTTTTTGTTGAGATATTGCTTCATCAATTCCTATAATTTTTTCAATTTTATCATAAACATTTATAGCTTGGATATATTCATTTTTAAGCAAGTAAATTCTTGCTAATTCATATAGATAATTAAGGTTTTTAGGATTTTCCTGTATTAAATTATCATATACTTTAATTGCAGAATTATAATTCCTTGTGGCAATATATGTATCGGCTAGTAATTGCTTATACCATAAGTTTTTAGGTTCTATTTCGATAGCTTTGTTTATATATTCTAAAGCATTATTAAATTCATTGTTTTCAAAATATATTTTAGCTAATTCATAAAGTGCTGCACCGTTATATGGATTTTTTTCAGTTGCTTTAAAAAAATACTCGTAAGCTTCTTGTTTGTTACCTATCATTTTTTGTTTTATACCATCAATTAGTAGGCTGCTACTTTTGACTTTGTTTTCGTAAGTAATATTTTTTTTAGAATATTTTATTTTTTTATCAAATATTCCGCAGGAAGATAAACTAATTAAGAAAACAGTTAAAATTAGTATGTTTTTTTTCATTTTTTTATTTTTACGATAATTCACAAAAATCGCCTAAATTTAACTCAAGTTTTTTCCCTGTAATTTTCGAAAAGTTACCAATCATTGAGTTTTCAATATTAGCATCATTAATAATAGTATTACTTTGAATTATAGAGTTTTGAATTATAGAGTTTTGAATTATAGAATTATTTCCTATGGAAACGTAAGGACCTATAACAGAATTGTTTATAGTTACATTTTTATCTATAAAGCAAGGTTTTATAATTAGTGAGTTAGTTATAGATATATCATTAATTAATTCTTTCGACCAATCTGGGTTGATAGGTTCAATACCAAG
>DAOTOD010000372.1:0-1682 GCA_035451165.1 Bacteroidales bacterium | reverse complement strand
TTTCTAATATAGTTTCTAATTGCTTTTCTGAACTATATTTTTCAAAAAACACGACTGCTATAGGGGATACAAGTTTAGTATCATTCTTAAGTATTATAAATCCCTTATCCAAAAAATTATCTTTATTAACTAGGTAAATTGCTTTATAAAACTCATAATTATTATAATATTTATTATGATTTTTAAGAAAAGAATATTTTTTAAAAGCATTAAATAATCCATCAAAATTATAATCATCAGGTACAAATATTTTAGAAACGTTACGACAACCTAATCCAAAATACAAAAAAATATCATCAGCCAAATTTTCCAATTCTTTTTCTTTTTCATTACCTGTTAATACAGCAACACCAACTCTATTTTTTCTTATAATATGTGGATACTTGCTAAAATAATATTCAAAATATCTCGATGTGTTATCACTCCCGGTAGCTATAATAAAATCAAAATTACTTAACTTACTACTATCATCAACAAAATTTATTTTATCTTTAAAGCTACTATCTATTTTTATTAAAATTTTAGCAATTGAAGGAAGTAAAACCTTATCTTTAGATGATAATTTACCAACAAAATTATTCCCTGTAATTAAGACACATATAAAATCATGCAAGCCTGCTAAAGGCAAATTCCCAGGCATTATAACGCCTGCAGTTTTTATATTTTTTACATTTATTTTATAGGGTCTAATCCATTGATTAATTTTTTCTTCTTTTAATGTTAACGCCCAAACTTTAATAGAATATTTTACAAAATCTTCTATAAACCATTGATTTTCTTGAAAGGACTTTAACACAGCATTATTTAAAATCTCATAAAATTCGCTATTATAGTTATTTCCATTAACAAAATCTTCAAATATTTTTCCTAGTTTTGAAAAAGCCTTAATATTATTTTCAATCATAAAAGTTATTTTATTTTAATATATTTCACAAAAATACAAATCAAATAATAATAAAATAAACCTCATAATTTTACATTATATATTATATATTTGTTTTTAAATTATTAAAATCGAATGCTCATAAATAATAATTTTAATTATATAATAAAAATCAGCATCTTTTGTTTTTTGTCATTATTATTATATTCTAATGTTGTTATAGCTCAAGAAAAAGAATTAATTAAATTATCAGATTATGAAGATACTCTTAAAATTTTAGCTAATATAGTTTTATATTCAAAACAAGATTTTATCAAGTATGAAGCTAATGAAAAATTATTAACTTTGTTTGAAGAAGCTTTAACAAAACCTAAAGCATACGAATATAACTTTGACTCATTAAAAACTATTTCAAAATTAGCATCTCCTGATAATACCTTCAAATTATATACTTGGATTTTACCCAAAGAGGATGGTACCTATGAATATTTTGGATTTATACATGCAAAACATAAAAAACAATATAATATTTATAAACTAATAGATAATTCTGAAAATATTGAATCTCCTGAAAACAAAACTTTAGATGCTAACAATTGGTATGGTGCACTTTATTACAAAATAATCTACAACAAATATAAAAGAAAAAAAACTTATACACTTTTAGGTTGGGATGGAAACAATAGAATATCTAACAAAAAAATAATTGATGTTCTGACTTTTAATTTAAGCAATAAACCTATATTTGGTTATCCAATGTTTAAAGGTTATTATAAAAAAAACATCAAAAGAATAATCT
>DAOTOD010000371.1:0-1683 GCA_035451165.1 Bacteroidales bacterium | reverse complement strand
TTCTACGTATTTTTACACCTCTGTCTTTTCTATCATAAACAAATAAAGACAGGCCTCTTCCATCAGTAGTTCCTTCTTCAGTTCGAGCTAGAACGAGTACAATATTAGCATCTCCATTAGTGATAAATCTTTTTACACCATTAAGTAGCCATATATTTTTATTAGGGTCGTATTTTGCTTGTAGTTGGACAGCTTGTAGGTCAGAGCCTGCATCGGGTTCTGTAAGAGCCATAGCAGCTGTTTCTCCTTTGGGGAATCTAGGTAAAAATTCGTTTTTTATTTCATCTGAAGCGAATTCATGAATAGTTTCTGCGCAATCTTGCAGGCCCCATATATTCGAAAACCCTGCATCTCCTCTTGATACAATTTCAGCAGCCATTACATAAGGCACGTAGCAAAAATTTAAGCCACCATATATTCTTGGTAAAGACATACCAAATAATCCTGCTTTTGTTAAAGCTTCTATGTTAGCTTGAGTACCTTTAGCATAAATTACTTCATTATTTTCTAGTGATGCTCCTGATTTATCCACATCTTCAGCATTAGGAGCAATAATTTCGCCTGTAATTTCACCTATTATCTCTAATATTTTATCATAACTATCAATAGCGTCTTCATAATCTATGGGTGCATAATCATATTTATCTTTATCAGAATAGTTATTTTCTTTTAATTTAATAATTTTTTCCATCAAAGGATGGTGAAGATGAAATTTCAAGTTTTCATTATCTAAATAAAAATTAGTCATATAGATGTATATTTATTTAAATGGTTAATTATTATTATTTAGAATTTTCTTTATAATATTTTATCATTTTAGGTATTACTTCCATAACATCACCTATAATAGCATAATCAGCTATATAATTTATAGGAGCATTAGGGTCAGTGTTGATTGATAATATTTTAGCTGACTGATCCATTCCAGCTCTATGTTGAACAGCGCCAGATATGCCACAAGCTATATATAATTTAGGGCGTACAGTGACTCCTGTTTGTCCTACTTGACGTTCGTGGTTTACAAAGCCAGCATCTACAGCAGCACGTGATGCTCCTACTTGAGCTCCCAGTACATCTGCTAGTTCAAATAAAATATCGAAATTTTCTTTTGATCCCATTCCATAGCCTCCAGCAACAATTATTTGGGCATTTTTTATATTAACTTTTCTTTCTTCAATATGCCTTTCTATGATTTTTAGAGCAAAGTCTTCATTTTTTAATATCCCGTTAAGGTTTATTCTATTAACTTTACCTACGTATTTTGTATCATAAATAGCTTTTTTCATTACCCCTTCTCTTACAGTAGCCATTTGTGGTTTTGTTTCGGGGTTAATAATAGTAGCAATAATATTTCCACCAAAAGCAGGTCTAATTTGGTATAACAAATTTTTATATGTTTTGCCTGTTTTATTTTCTGTATGGTCTCCTATTTCGAGGTTAGTACAATCAGCTGTTAATCCGCATTTGAGAGAAGAAGCTATTCTAGGAGCCAAGTCTCTACCTATAGGAGTAGCACCAAAAAGTACAATTTGAGGTTGTTCTTTTTTAATTATATTAGTTAAAATGGAAGTATGAGGTAGTGTAGAATATGGGAATAATTTGTCATCTTCAGCTATATGAACTATATCAACTCCGTAAGGGAATAGTTCTTTTTCAATTTCAAAAATGTTAGAACCTATAACT
>DAOTOD010000370.1:0-1684 GCA_035451165.1 Bacteroidales bacterium | reverse complement strand
TTCGTTTCAATAAACCAATACTTGAAGTTTATAAATCTGTTTTACCCTTTATTGCTGTAATGATAATAACTCTTCTTTTAGTAACTTATATCCCTCAATTAAGTTTATTCCTTGTTAATTATCTTAACATACAATAAAAAAACCCCTTTATAAAAGGGGTTTTTTTATAAAACTATTTTAACTAAAAATTATACGGAGCTTCATAATAACTGCTAAACGATGGTTTTGGAGTAACCAAGTTCACAACTAAACCAACAACTAAAAATACAACAATTAATACAACAATAGATACTATAAGATAAGCCATCTTTTTTGTTGCTGGAGTATTCATCATTGGTTCAAGTCCTAAATAAAGAAGATATAAACCATATAAACCAAGAATACTAAGCACTCCTAAAACAGGATAAATTGAAAAAATGCCAACAATCCAAACTGGTGTGTACGAAAATGCTACTAATTTTACAGCATTTTCCATGTTAGGAGTAGATTCAAAATTACTTGCAAGAGCATTAATTATAAAAGCTGCTACATAAACCCCAACAAAAGCCATTATATAACTGACTACAGCATTAATAATACCATCAACGATTGGGTATTTAATTGTATAGCTAATTAAACCTGGTATTGATACTCCAACTAATGATAAACCAATAAAACTTGCAATTGCTGGAATTAAAGCTAAAATTGCGACGTAACCTGTAAAAACTTGTGCTATAGTCATCGGTTCATTTTTGATAGCTTCCCATTCAACTTTAGGCTTTGTAATAATTCCTACAGCATGGTTTAAAAGACTCATAGGTCCTCCATATTTAAAATATTAAAATAATTAGTTAAGATGAAAATTTTACATAATACTAAGTTATATAAAAATCAAATAAAATGCAACAAAAAATTAAAAATTTTTAATAAATTGAGGAATTATTTTTCTTTTTCTTCCAATATATATAACCTGGTATACCTAAACTCACAAGTACAACTCCCATTATTGAATTTATTAATGGAGATTTTCCATCAACAAAATTTAAAACATCAGTATATAAAGTAAATACAACATATATTAAAGAGAATAAAACAAATAATAATGGTACTATTGGATAACCCCACACCTTATAGGGTCTATATCTCTCAGGCCATCTCTTTCTTAACATAAATACACCAAATGCAGCTGTTCCATAAAAAATCCAGCTAACAAATATTATCATATCTGTTAATTGATCAAATGTACCACTAAAAACCATAATTGAAGCCCAAATTCCCTGGATTAAAAGTGAATTTGCAGGGGTATTAAATTTAGGATGAACATTTTTAAGCCCTTTAAAGAATAAACCTTCTTTCGACATTGCAAAATGAACTCTTGCTGACATCATTATTGTTCCATTTACCGCACCAAATGTTGATAGCATAATTGCAGCGGCTATAATTGTTCCTCCCATACCTTCCCAAAAACTACTTGCCACATCAGTAGCAACCAAATATGACCCTCCTGTTAATTCTGCCTGTTTATATTTCATAGCCATTTCATCTACAGGAATAATATAAATATATGCAAGGTTTACCAAAATGTATACTGCCATAACAATAACTACTGCAAAGAAAAGTGCCCTTGGTAAATTCTTTTGTGGATTCTTAACTTCACCTGCCAAATATGTAACATTAATCCAACCATCATAAGCCCAAAAGGCAC
>DAOTOD010000369.1:0-1693 GCA_035451165.1 Bacteroidales bacterium | reverse complement strand
GACGCTATAATTACAAATCAATCTGAAATATTATTTTCTCCCTACAAACCTACATATCAATATACAAATAATAAAGGAGCTTTAATTTATGACAATGGTCCTGTATTTAATAGCACAGGTACAGGAGCTGGCGGAGCTAATGAAAGTATTATGCAATCAACATCCTTAGGTATGTCAACCTACGGATTTGGCTTCCAATTATCTGGTTCGACAAGAAACAGAGTAGCTGAAGATTTTTCTGTTAATGCTACAAGCTGGACAATTGATTCAATAATATTTTTCGGTTATCAAACAGGGTCACCTACTTCACCTTCAACTTTTACAGAAGTTAATCTCCGAATTTGGGATGGTGTCCCCGACGCACCAGGAAGTAATGTAATATGGGGCGATACAACTACCAATGTGCTTACTAATTCATACTGGTCCGGTGTATATCGAGTACAAGAAGGTTCTTCAGGAGGGAATACACGCCCAATAATGAAATTAGTTTGTTCAACTACAGGATTATCTTTGCCAGCAGGTACTTACTGGGTTGATTATCAGGCTGCAGGAAGTGGAAGCTCGGGTCCATGGGCTCCTCCTATAGTAATAACAGGGCAGGCTAATACAGGTAATGCTATACAACGCTCTTCATATGTATGGGCCCCAATAGTAGATGTCGCACCTCAAGGGCTACCATTTCTTATTTATGGTACTTGTATAGGTGGGTTTACTGATGACATAGGTGTAACTTCTATTACAGCTCCTACTAGCAGTGCAACTCTTACAAATGCAGAAAATATAAGTGTAGTAATCACAAATTTTGCTTCTAATGCACAAACTGGCTTCCCAATTTCTTATTCAATAAATGGGCAAATCCCTGTTACAGAAACTTTCACCGGCACACTTGCTCCTTTATCTTCCACTAATTTTACTTTTTCTACAACAGCTGATTTTTCAAATCCAGGGCAAATTTATACTATAAAAGCTTATACAGACCTTTTAAACGACCAGTACCAAGCTAACGATACTAGTAAAAGTATTATACAAAATCTTTTTGGAGTAATTTGCTCTGCAAATGCTACAAATTGTGATGAATTTATTGACTCTCTTATGTTTAGTAATATTTCTAACTTGGGTTCAGGGTGTGGCTTATTAAATGGTTATTCTGACTTTACTACCGACACAGCCCAAGTTAACATAGGTTCTTCTTATATCCTCGATGTTTATAACCCAACTCCTTATGCAAAAGATATTGTAGGAGCATGGTTTGACTGGAATCAAGATGGTAATTTTAATGGTCCTGGTGAATTTTATACTGTCCCTACTCTCGATGGTGGACATTACTTTTCAACTAACATTACTATTCCTAACTGGGCATTAAATGGACCTACAAGAATGAGAGTCAGAATTCAATGGCAAGGCACACTAGATCCTTGTGGAAATACTAATTATGGTGAAGTAGAAGATTATACCGTTAACGTTATGGGTAGTGGAATAGCATGTGACGTTGAAACATCTTCTATAGACATGAATTCTAATATAGCATTAGGGACAATAACTCCTCAAGCTACATTTAAAAATCTTGGCTATGCAGCTCAAACGTTTAACGTCACAATGAATATTAGCGGGGGGTACACATCTACTAAAACTATTAACTCTTTATCTCCTGGCGCTACACAACAAATCTCTTTTGACCCATGGACACCTTCCT
>DAOTOD010000368.1:0-1696 GCA_035451165.1 Bacteroidales bacterium | reverse complement strand
ACTCTTCTATTTCTTTTATAGAATAGGCATCTTCAATTTTATATTTGCCTATACGTGTACGACGCAATGAAGAAAGATAAGCTCCACAGTTTAAACTTTCGCCAAAATCTCTTGCAAGTGCTCTTACATAAGCTCCTTTGCTTACAGTAACTTTAAAACTAATTTCAGGTAATTGTATTGAAGTAATTTCAAATTGCTTTATTTCTATTAAACGAGGTTTTATTTCTATTTCTTTACCGGTACGTGCATATTTATAAGCTCTTCGTCCATTTATTTTTACTGCTGAATAGGTAGGGGGTAATTGATATATTTGACCTACAAATAAACTTGTTTGTTTAATAATGTCTGTTTCAGTTAAAAAGGATATATCAAAATTTTTAATTACAGGAGTTTCCATATCATATGAAGGAGTAATCGCTCCCAATATCATTTTCCCTTCATATTCTTTTTCATATTCTTGAAAAAGTTCTACTTTTTTTGTATATTTTCCAGTGCATAATATTAATAGCCCTGTGGCTAAAGGATCTAATGTACCTGTATGGCCTATTTTAATAATTTTATTACTTATAATTCTAACTATTTTCCTTATTTTACCTACAACATCGAAAGATGTCCATCCTAAAGGCTTATCTAATAAAAGAAAGGTGCCTTCTTCTAATTTGGGAATACTTGGTAGTTGTTGTTTCATTAAATAAAAGATAATAAAATAGCTGTTAAACCTATTATTAAGCAATATAATGAGAACCAGATTAGATTTCCTTTTTTTACTATATTTATCATAAATTTACATGCGAAAAATCCTGAAATAAAAGCTGCTATAAAACCCAAAATTATTGGTATTGTTTCTCCTTTTGAAGTTGAACAACCTTCTGTTAATAAATTTAAAAACATTTCTCCTAAAATAGGTATAATCACCATTAAGAAAGAAAATTTAGCTATTTCATCTTTTTTTATTCCCAGCATAAGTCCTGTAGAAATAGTAGCTCCAGAACGTGAAATACCTGGTATTACTGCAATAGCTTGTGCTATACCAATTATAAAAGCATTAATAAAAGATAAAGGTTTTTGTTTTGTAGGCTTTGTAAACTTGGTTAAGAATAATAAAGTAGCAGAGATAATTAACATACAACCTACAAAAAAAATATTTCCTTTAAAAAGATTTTCTACAAAATCTTTAAAAAATAAACCTATAAAAACTACAGGAAGCATCGAAAATATTAGCATTAAAAAATATTTTTTAGAATAATTCCATTTTTTTGTGAATATGCCTTGAAATATTTTGATAATGTCGTTTCTAAAAACAATTAATGTGCTAAGTACAGTTGCAGCATGAACTGTAGTAACAAATAATAAAGAATTTGTTTCTTTTTGATTTTGAAATAATGCTTTACCTAATTCTAAATGACCACTACTACTGATAGGAAGGAATTCAGTAAGTCCTTGTACTATTCCAAGTACTAACGCTTCTAACCAATTCATTATTTAAAATAAGTTAATTTTTAGGTTTGTATAAAATAGCAAAAACTTCTATAATATATCCTGTTAATATTAATATAGGAGAAAGAGTAATTCTTCTAAAACTAAATATTTCTTTTTCATTGAAAATATCAGGGTTTTTAGAACCACCTCCAGTCATTAGTAAAAATCCTATAACGATAATAAATATACCGATAATCATAAGATAATAATTTGTTTT
>DAOTOD010000367.1:0-1709 GCA_035451165.1 Bacteroidales bacterium | reverse complement strand
AAATATACTTGTTTATTGTTATGAAAATGCTGCTTTTAAAGAAGAAAGACGAAATTTAGCAAATTGTCGTGCAGGTGAATACGAAGGATTAGAAGAAAAATTAAAGGACCCTAATTGGAAACCTGACTTTGGTCCAACTATATTTAATGCCAAAGCAGGAGCTACTGCTATAGGAGCAAGAGATTTTTTAGTTGCTTATAATATTAATCTCAACACTACTTCTGTAAGACGTGCCAATGCTATAGCTTTTGACATAAGGGAAAAAGGAAGGCCTCTACGCGAAGGGAACCCTATTACAGGTAAAATTGTTAAAGATGATAAAGGTAACCCTATTTATATACCTGGTACACTTAAAGCCTGTAAAGCTATTGGATGGTACATAGAAGAGTATGGTATTGCACAAGTTTCTATTAATTTAACTAATATAAATATCACACCTGTCCATGTAGCTTTTGAAGAAGCTTGTAAAAAAGCTACAGAAAGAGGATTACGAGTTACAGGCTCTGAAATTGTGGGACTTATACCACTTAAAGCAATGTTAGATGCAGGTAAATATTTTTTAAAAAAACAAAAACGTTCAACAGGAATACCTGAAAGCGAAATTATTAAAATAGCTATTAAATCATTAGGTTTAGATGATTTAAGACCATTTAATCCAAAAGAAAAAATAATAGAATATATTTTAGAAGACGATAAAGAAAAAAAATTAATCAATTTAAGTTGTGCAAATTTTGCTGATGAAACGTCTTCTGAATCGCCTGCACCTGGAGGAGGCTCAGTATCAGCACTTGTTGGAGCATTAGGAGCATCATTAGGAATTATGGTAGCTAATTTATCGGCCCACAAACCCGGATGGGATGAAAAATGGGATTTTTTTTCAGATATAGCTGAAAAAGGACAAGAAATTAAAAATACGTTATTACATTTAGTTGACGAAGATACAAAAGCTTTTAATAAAATAATGGAAGCCTTATCAATGCCTAAAAATAATGACAATGAAATCAGATTAAGAAACGAAGCCATCGAAAAAGCTACTTTATACGCAATAGAAATACCATATAAAGTAATGGAAAATGCATATAAAAGCCTTGATATTATAAAAACTATGGCAATAAATGGTAACCCTAATTCTATAAGTGATGCTGGTGTAGGTGCTTTATGTGCATCAACTGCTGTGTCGGGAGCCTTCATGAATGTAAAAATTAATGCTGCTAGCTTAAAAAATCAATCATTAGCTAAAGAATATATTATTAAAGGTGAACAAATCGAAAAAAATACAATTACATTAGTTAACGAAATTACTTCTATTGTGAATTCAAAAATAAATACTGACAAATAAATAATAACAAAAAGCCAAAATTAACTTTAAAAAATTTTTAGTAAGATTCAATATATTAAACGCTTATTTTTAAGATAAAAATATATTAAATACCTTTCATCAATAACGGGTTTAAAAATAATGTTTGTTGATGAATTTTGAGTTTCACTAAATTAAAATTTACTTTTTGTTAAAAATTTAAGAATTCTTATTTTATTATTGCTTTAAAATAAAATACCCCGAATTTAAAGTTTTGCTGGTGATTTCGGGGTATTTTTTATTAACACTTATAATGTATTGATAATTAATCAATTAGATTGATAGTAGAAGTAACTTCTTTTCAAAGGCTTTTTAAAATTTTAAACGCTTTTTTATTATAACTATTATAAGG
>DAOTOD010000366.1:0-1720 GCA_035451165.1 Bacteroidales bacterium | reverse complement strand
ATATTAAAGTATAAAAAACAAAGTTAACATCTTTTTAAAATAAAAACAAATATTTTTGTTAAAAAAATAACATTGTTATAAAAATAACAAATATTAAAAAGTTATTTTAAAATTATTTTATATAAAAAAAATAATTAATTTAGTGCTTTATTTTAAATAATTTTACTATAGATGCAAAAAAGTACTAATACTATATAAATTAAACATTATATAAAATTTTCGATGGCAGTAGTTACAGTTGATACAAATTTATGTAATTTTAATAATGCTTGTTTGAGAGTATGCCCAACTTATGCTTTCAACATTAATGTTTCTAAAGAATATGTTCAAGTTAATCATAAACGTTGTATATCTTGTGGGCATTGTGTAGTAACTTGTCCAAGTGATGCCATAAAATATTACGACAGTATAAGCAAAGTAAAAAAATTATTAAGTACTCAAAATAAAAATATTGCAATACTTGATCCTAGTATTGCTGCTGAATTCCCTGATATTACCGATTACAGAAAATTTGCAGGCATGGTTCGTCAATTAGGGTTTAATTACGTAATTGAAGCTAATTTTGCTATTGATTTACTTGCCGAAAAATATAATAAGTTAATAAGCAATTTCCAAGGTAAATATTATATTTTTACTAACTGCCCTGCTATAATAAATTTGATAAGCAAATTTTTCCCAACTTTAATCGAAAATCTAACTCCTTTTGTAACACCACCAATAGCTTCAACTATTGTTGCAAAAAAAATATATGGTGATGATGTAAAAGTTACTTGGATTGGCCCCTGTATAGCTGCTAAAGAAGACATAAAACAAAAAGCAGATATTCCCCAACCTGATGTTGTTTTAACATTTAAAGAATTAAGAAAATTATTTATCGAAAATAACATTAAAGAAAGTTACTTAGAATTTGATGATTTTGATGAACCTTATGGATATTTAGGAGCATTATTACCTTTACCTGAAGGATTTATAGATACTTTAAATTTAAATAATATTCCTTATTATCAAAATAAAATTTTTACTGTTTCAGGTCGTGAAAATGTATTAGAGGCTTTAAAAACTTTCGAAAAAAGTCCTGAAAATATACATCATCATCTCAATATTTTTTATTGTGACGGTTGTATCATGGGCCCTGGTATGTCTGTGAGCAATAACAAATATCTCAAACAAACTTATATCAAAGATTACGTAAACAAACGCATACAAAATAAAGACTATGCATCACATAAAAAAAATATAGAGGAATATAATTCTTTAAATTTATCTACTTATTATATTGCTGACAATCAAAGGCTCCCTGATCCTCCTGAAGAAAAAATACAAGAAATATTAAAAATTATTGGTAAAAAAAACATACAAAGTATAGAAAGTTGTAGAACTTGTGGATATAATTCGTGCCGTGAACTTGCTGTAGCTATAGCACAAGGTTTGGCCAAGCCTGAACTATGTCTTAATTATTCAATAAAAACTAAACAAGAATATATTAAAAATCTAAAACAAACTAACG
Organism: Bacteroidales bacterium; assembly: GCA_035451165.1. GTDB lineage: Bacteria > Bacteroidota > Bacteroidia > Bacteroidales > JAKIYJ01 > JAKIYJ01. Next base: position 213 of record DAOTOD010000366.1, on the reverse strand, counting down.
AACAACTTCAAAAAAATAATGACAATCTTATTAAGACAGAAAAAGAAATAAAAAAACAACTCAGTGAAATATCTGAAAATGCAGAAATGGTAGCCGTTATACTTCAAAAACTTAACGTAGCAGTTGTCATAGCTGATGAAAATTTTCGTATAATTAAATCTAATAAATATTTTATTAAAATGTTAGGAGAAGAAGCTGCTGCTATAGCTGAAG
>DAOTOD010000365.1:0-1722 GCA_035451165.1 Bacteroidales bacterium | reverse complement strand
GGCTGTAGCTATTTTAGATCCTAAGAGAACAGATTGTCATTATCCTTATGATGATTTATCAGGTTGTGGTGTAGGATTTAAATTAGTTCAAGCTTATGCTAAAAAGAAAAATATACCTTTTAAAGAAATAGAAGAGTACTTAGATTTAGTTGTAATAAGTATAGCCTCTGACATAGTTAATATAACGGGAGAAAACAGAATATTAGCTTATTATGGTCTTAAACTTATTAATACTAAACCACGACCTGGTATTGAAGCTATATTGAAATACAGTAATGTAAATAAAAATACAGAGAACAATGGGAATACTTCCCACACTTTTTTTACAAGAGAACTTACTATAACAGACTTAGTATTTTTAATAGGTCCACGTATCAACGCTTCTGGTAGAATTGAAAATGCTAAGGTTTCGGTTGAATTACTTATTTGTGATAACATAGATGAAGCAATGTCTATAGGTAAATGTATAGATAATACAAATACTGAACGTAAAAGTTTAGATTCTCAAATTACTAGTCAAGCTATAAATATGATTAAAAATAATGAATTGCTTCAGAAAAGTAAATCTACTGTTTTATACAATCCTGATTGGCATAAAGGAGTAGTAGGAATAGTAGCGTCAAGAGTTACTGAAACATTTTATCGTCCAACAATAATATTAACAAATTCTAATGGATTAGTTTGTGGCTCGGCTAGGTCAATAAAAAAATTTGATATTTATGACGCTATATCTTCTTGCAGTGAATATTTAGAGCATTTTGGAGGACATAAATATGCAGCAGGCTTATCATTAAAATATGAAAATTTAGAGACTTTTATTAAAAAATTCGAACAAATTGCCGCTGAAACAATAGAAGATGAAATGTTAGTTCCTGAAATAGAAATAGATGATACTCTTTCTATTTATGAAATTGATCTTAAATTTTATAAAAAATTAACAAGCTTTGCTCCTTTTGGTCCTGGTAATATGTCACCTATTTTTAGAAGTTTTAAAGTTGTTGATAATGGATTTGCCAAAATAGTAGGAGGTAATCATCTTAGATTAACTCTTGTACACCCTCATATAAGAGGTTTCCCTATTTCGGCAATAGCTTTTAATCAAGGGCATTTTTTAGAAGATTTGAAAAAAGGTAAAGCTTTTGACATATGTTATCATATAGGACTTAATGAATGGAATGGGAAATCATTTTTGCAACTAAATATTAAAGATATGAAGCCCTCAGAAGAAAATGAAGATGAATTATATTAATCCTTTTAATAAATAATTTTTTAATTATCTTTTTTCTTATTTGAGAATGTTTTAAATATCAAACAAGTAAATTATATTTTTTTAAGGTTTAATTTTATTACTTTTTTTCGATAACTTCTACTTAGAATTTTATTTGGTCCGTATTTAATTCAAAAAATTAATGTAATTTTGTCAATAAAAATTGAATTAAAAACTCTTCGTAGCTCAGTTGGTAGAGCAGCTGACTCTTAATCAGCGGGTCGCAGGTTCGAGTCCTGCCGGGGAGACTCCCTTAAAAATAATAAACCTTTTATTTATGATATTGAAATGTTACAATGTATATGTATATCATCATTGTAACTTGTTTTTGTAAGCTTTATCATTGCTCAACAAAAACATTAATAAAAAGTTGTTAGCCTGTGTAATATTTGTAATATTAGTTTTCTGTTAATCTTATTTATTTTCATAATGTAAATATTTGATAATAAAATACT
>DAOTOD010000364.1:0-1733 GCA_035451165.1 Bacteroidales bacterium | reverse complement strand
CTATTGTCAATGTAATGCCTAATACTACTTCTAATTATTCTGTAACTGTAACAGATTTTTGTGGTTCTCCTCCCGTCACATCCTCAGTTACTATTACCGTATACCCTTTACCTGATATTAATTTTTTTGCTATTCCTGAATCAGGTTGTGCACCGTTACTGGTCAATTTCAATGCTAATTCTACATCTACTATACAAAGTTGGCATTGGAATTTTGATGACCCTTTATCAGGCAATTTAAACATATCATTACAACAGTCTTCTTCTCATGTATTTGCTAATCCTGGTAATTATTCAATAACTATTTCGGTAGTTGATTTAAATGGTTGTCAAAATAGTTATACTAATAATATTATAAATGTTTATCCTAATCCTATTGCACTATTTTCAGCTAAGCCTAATCCTGTTTCTACTGTTAATCCAACAGTAACATTTTACGATCAGTCAATTAATGCTTCTACATGGTTATGGAATTTTGGTGATAATGGTTCTTTAAACAATGTTTCTTCAATACCTAATCCTTCTCATACTTATCCAGGGCCTGGTAATTATACTGTATGGCTTATTGTAAATAATGAATATGGATGTATTGATTCAGCTACTACTAATATCACTGTTAATCAAGATTTTGCTTTTTGGGTTCCATCAGCTTTTACTCCTAATGAAGATGGGATTAATGATATTTTTGTTCCTAAAGGTATTAACATAAATCCTAATTCTTATAAAATGATTATTTTTGACCGATGGGGGAAAGAAATTTTTGCAACTAATGATATAAATTATGGGTGGAACGGTATGGTACAATGGAGTAAAGAATATGCTCCACAAGGAGTATATGTTTGGAAAATTATATTTGAAGAAACTAATGGTACACCTCATTCTTATATAGGTAGAGTAACGCTTATTAAATAAAACATTTAGAAAGGTTCCATAATTTTGTTTTATTTTATTATTATAGTTTGGGTATGGGCTATGTCCATCACATGAAAAGCATAACAGAAAATAAAAAAGGTTTGCAACAAATTAACAATAAATAATTAAAATTGAATAATATAAAAGAGGCAAAAATCTATTAAATCCTTGGCAACAAACAATCTAACACTTCTTATAAAAAGATAACTTATCGAACTACTGGATTTTGTCGAAATAATATATACAGTCAGGAGAAATAGTGGTCTTAATTAAATCGAGAAACAGGGAAAAATTATATCTTTATTTTCAACATAGCTTCAGCAGCAGCATTTTGTTCAGCTCCTTTTATAGAAAAATCCTGTCCACTACCAATTGTAACACCTTCCATTATAACATCAACTATATATTTTTTGTTAATCCCTGAACCTATTATATTTGTGACCACAAATTCGAGTTGTTTTTTTTCTTTTTGGGCATATTCAATAAGTTTTGATTTATAATTATTTTCTGTATTAACTAGTTCATTTATGTTTATATATTCATGGATGATTTTATTTATTATTATTTTTTTTGTGAAATTATAGCCTTTATCTAAATATATTGCTCCTATAACAGCTTCAAAAACATCACCTTTTAAAAATTTAGAATTATTATTACTATCTTTATCGGCTAATATATATTTATGTAATCCTATAGCTTCTGATAATTTGTTTAAGCTGTTTCTACAAACTATTTTCGCGCGCATTTCAGTTAAAAAGCCCTCTTCTTTATATGGGAATCTTTTAAAAAGATAGTCAGCTATTACTAAACCTAATACAGCAT
>DAOTOD010000363.1:0-1744 GCA_035451165.1 Bacteroidales bacterium | reverse complement strand
CAAGTTAGAAGAGATCTTATGCTTATAAGTCATTCTGGTACTTTGCAAAAGGGATATGATGTGAAAGAACTTATTAATTTGTTAAGTAAAATTTTGGATACTGATAATGATGTTAATGTAGCTATTATAGGGCTTGGTAATCTTGGACGTGCTATTATGGGTTATTTTGCAGGTAAAAGACCTAAACTAAAAATTGTTGCTGCTTTTGACGTAAACCCTGATAAAATAGATAAAGTTTATGCAGGAGTTAAATGTTATCATTTTGATAAAATAACTGAAATAATAAAAAAAGAGTCGATAGAAATAGGTATTATAACAGTACCTGCTGAAGAAGCTCCTAAAGTAGCCGAAAAATTAGTATTAGCAGGTATTAAAGGAATACTTAATTATTCACCTTGTTCTATAAGTGTTTCTCCAAATATTTATCTCGAAGAATATGATATGATTACTTCGCTTGAAAAAGTAGCTTATTTTGTTAAACATCATGCAAAATGAGAATATTTAGAAATTTTGAAGGGGTCGAAATCATTCAAAATGCTGTTGTCACTACAGGATCTTTTGATGGTGTACATGTTGGACATAGAGCTATTATAAACAACCTTAATAAATCAGCTAAAGAACTTGTAGGTGAATCAACTCTTATAACTTTTTATCCTCATCCTCGTAAGGTTTTATACCCTGATACTTTAGGCAAAAAATTAATGCTTATTAATTCTCAACGTGAAAAAATTGAATTATTAAAAAAAACAGGCTTAAATAATCTTATTATAGTTGATTTTACAATAGCTTTTTCTAAAATGTCGTCTGTTGACTTTGTTAGAAAAATTTTAATAGGGAAACTAAATGCTAAAAAAATCATTGTAGGGTTTAATCATCATTTTGGATATAATCGTGAAGGGGACTTTGATTATTTAAGGGAATTGGCACAATATTATAATTTCTTAGTTGAAGAAATTCCAGAACAAGATATTCAAAATGAAACAGTTAGCTCAACCAAGATAAGACAAGCTTTAATAGAAGGTAATATACAAAAAGCTAATGCATATCTTGACCACCATTATATGATAATGGGGCAAATAAAAAAAGGTAATGAATTGTTAAATGAAGCTTTTCCTATAGTTTATTCAATAAATATTGAAGAAGAATGTAAACTTATACCACCTGAAGGAGTTTATGCAATACATTTAAATTTTAATAATACTAATTTTAAAGGAATAGCAATAATTCATAAATTAAATAATATTAATTTTTTATCAGTCGATTTTCATTTATTTGATAAGATTGAGTATTTAGAAGGTAATGATGCCACTTTGTTTTTTCATAAATTAATTAGAAAAAATAATGAATATTTAAAGTTTGATGATTGGAAGTATATATTAAATATTGATAAAGAAAAAGTTATAGGTTTGATTTATTAAAAATGCTTGATAATAAAATTACAATTACTTTTTTAGGTACAGGCACTTCAATAGGTGTGCCTGTTGTAGCATGTAAATGTCCTGTATGCCAATCGCTCGATAGCAGAGATAAAAGATTTAGAGCTTCAGTTTTGGTTAATGTTAAAGATGTAAACATAGTTATAGATTGTGGACCTGATTTTCGCTCTCAAATGCTTAGACAAAATGTTGAAGATATTGATGCTATACTTATTACACACCAACATCGTGACCATATTGGGGGGCTTGATGATGTTAGAGCCTTTAATTATGTTCTTAATAAAATAATAGATATTTATGCATCCTCT
>DAOTOD010000362.1:0-1789 GCA_035451165.1 Bacteroidales bacterium | reverse complement strand
AGTTCTACAACTGCACTTGAAATGTTTGCAAGGGCCGACCTTAATTATTTTAGAAATAACAAAAATGCCGCTTTAATGACACTCGATTCTATAATAAAAATTTTTTCTTATCATCCAATTACTGATGATGTATATTTTAAAAAAGCTCAAATATATATGATTATGAATAATTATAAAGAAGCCGATAGCCTATTTAGCCTAATACTACAAAATTATAGCTACGATATACTAGCTGATGATGCTTTATATAATAAAGCATTAATAAATGAAGAAATATACAAAAACAAAGAAACTGCTATGGAATTATATCAAGAATTATTAATGAAATATCCTGGCAGTATTTATTGTATAGATGCACGTAAAAGATATAGACAACTAAGAGGTGATATAATCAACTAAAATGTACACCTTAAAACCTAAAAAATACTTAGGTCAGCATTTTTTAACAGAAAATGCTATAGCACAAAAAATTGTTAACAGCCTTACATGCGAGTGTTATAATAATGTTCTAGAAATAGGACCAGGTAAGGGAATATTAACAAAATTTTTACTAAATAAAAATTTTAATACTTATGTCATAGAAATCGACCCTGAAGCTATTAATATTCTTATAAACACAATTAATATTAATAAAGAAAAAATTATCGAAGGAGACTTTCTTAAAGTAGAATTAAATTCATTATTTAAAGAACAAACTGCTATAATAGGAAATTTTCCATATAACATATCCTCTCAAATTATTATAAAAATTATAGAAAATAAAGCTATTATCCCTGAAGTAATAGGAATGTTTCAGAAAGAAGTAGCTAAACGAATAGTTGCTAAACCTAATACCAAAGAATATGGGATATTAAGTGTTTTAACTCAAGCATATTATAAAACTGAATACTTATTTACAGTCAATGAAGGTTGTTTCTTCCCTCGACCAAAAGTCAAATCAGGATTAATTAGATTAAAACGAATAAACCAAAATTTATTAAAATGTAATGAAATATTATTTAATCAATTAGTGAAAACAGCTTTTAATCAAAGAAGAAAAATATTAAAAAATTCTTTATCTAAACTTAACTTCTCCTTCGCAACTGCTGATCACAACATTAAAGATTTAATGCATATGCGTGCTGAACAACTAACAGTAGAAAATTTTATTACGCTAACTAAATATATAGAAAGTCAATCTTCTTAATTTAAATTAATTATTTATTTATCCAGCCCTCTTCACCATCAACGGGTAAATACATGCCTGCTGTTTTACTTTTATATTCAGTAAATAATTCTGTTTTACCTTGTTTATTATAAATATTTGCTAAATCATTATAAATTAATGCTCTTCTTCTAGCAGCAATCTCGTCAGCATCATTAGAAATATATTCTAAAGCTTTTTGAAATAAAGGAATAGCCTTTTTGGACTTACCAAGTAAATTTAATGATAAAGCATCATTTCTTAAGGTAATCGATACAATTCTCTTCAAATAAAGATTTTCCGAGTTATTACTTAACAATTTTTTTTGAATTTTATACGTTTTTGATAACTCAGAATGTGCTTTTTTATATTGTTTCAAATTAACATATTGACACCCTATATTATTTAATGCAGCCATTTGCCCTAAAATATTATTTGATTTAGCATAATATTCATATGCTTTTTTGAATTCATTAATAGCCTCATTGTATTGATCTTGTTTAGATTTAACTTTACCATTAATATAAAAAGAATTAGCAATAAAATTAGAATTATTTAAGCCATCTGCTGTGGTATATAATAAATTTGAATACCACAAAGCTGTTG
>DAOTOD010000361.1:0-1803 GCA_035451165.1 Bacteroidales bacterium | reverse complement strand
CGAAAAAGAAATTTGTAGAAGCATCTCTTGTACTTTCGTAATAATAGATACCGTTATTATACTTATAGCCTGAAAGTACATTTACTGGTTCAAAGCCAGCAGCTCTCATATCTTTCATATGGATATATTCCATATAACAATCTACTTTTATTATTATTCTTACAATTATCTTATCGCCTATTTTAATATTAGTTTTATCTGATATTGGTTCGAGTTTTGGGCCTGTTGGTGAATTTATTTGTTTGAATAATTTTTTATCAATTTTTATAGGAGTTTCAGCATAAGATATTTTATCTAATTGCTCAAAATATTGCCAATATGCAGCTCCCCAACCTATGCCTTCATCTTTTTTGGTTATTGTAATTTTGCTCATGTCTGGTGTTATTTCGTTGCCATTCCATGATGTTTTATAATAACCTGTACCTGCTTCAGTTGTAACATTTTCGTTTGTGTAAGGCTCTATTAATTCTTTACCTACATACATTTCTACAATGTCTGTGTTAGCTAAAGGATCTTTACCTTTTAATAATAAAGCATAACAAGCTTCAGTTGTTGCTTTGGTAGTTTTCCAATTTTGTGTTTGTTTTTGTTTAAGTAGCCATATTTTCATTTTTTCGATTGACATTGTATCATTAGTTATTTCATCAAAAGCTTCTATTAAAAGAGCTTGTGTTTCGATAGGGGCCGAATACCAATAATATCTATTGTTGGATATTTCTTGCCAATACATTCCCATGCTTTCGGAATATAGTGCTTTTTCTTTTAGTGATTTTATAATATCTTTAGAAGTTTTGTTATTATTATTGTTCCTATATAGTGCTAAACTAATCATACCTTGCATATAAATATTATTTTTTATCCAATACTTTTCGGCTTGTTTAATAAAATAGTCATAAGCTTCTTGGTTAATTTTGTTTATACTAATATCTTTAATGAAGAAACTTCTTGCATACAAATATTGTATATGTTCATAGCTTAAATTATTTTCGTTTAATGAAGTAGGATTCCATTTCTTAATATATTCATAATCTTCTCTTATTTTGTTATCTAAATATTTTATTCCTTTTATTATAGTATTCCATAAACTTTTATTATCTTGTATAGTTATTATGCCCATATGTTTAAGATGTCCAAAGCCTGCTATAATGTATTGTGTTATATATCGATTTTCAGGCATACCTTCGAACCATGGCCATCCTCCATTAGGTGATTGTTTTTTTATTAATAATTTTTCAGCATTTTGTAATTCGTTCGACATAATATTTAAATCAAAAAGTAAGGCAACTTTTTGTTTTCTTTCAGTTTCATTTTGTGCTTCTAATAGCCAGGGGGTTTCTTCTATAATTAAGTTTTTTAATTCTTGGTTTTTTTCCATATTAGAAATTAAAGCATCGGGTGTATAATTTCTCCATGTGTCAAAAACTGCTTTAAATTTAGGGTTAGAGTTGACAATATATGAGGCTATTGTGTTTGCATAGTATCTGCTAAATATTTGTTCTGAGCATTCATAAGGATATTCCATCATATAAGGTAGAGCCTGAATAGCATACCATGCTGGGTTAGAAGTATATTCAATAATTAATTTATGATGTTTTAAAGTAGAAGATTTATTAGCTTCAGCTAATTTAGTAAAATAAAAAGTTTTTGTTTGCTTACCATTTATGGGTAAAGGTAAAGATTCTGTTATCAAAATTTTATTAGGAATAACTGGTATAGTCATTTCTTCACCATCAGCAAAGTTATTAGCTTTTGCTACTATACGATATGTAATTGCTTGTATGTTTTCAGGTATATATATGTCCC
>DAOTOD010000360.1:0-1836 GCA_035451165.1 Bacteroidales bacterium | reverse complement strand
CTATTCGACTACTTATATGATGAAGAAGTATTAGAAGGTAAATTACCAATGTACGATTGGTTACATTTACATCATGAAGATTTTACAGGGCAATATGGCAAGTTTTGGACTAATTATCGCAATGCTCCATGGTATGTCGAGGATGTGAGAATTTCGGAAGAACGAGCAAAAAAACTTGGCTATAATAAGGTTTCGAAAGAAAAATTGGCCGTAGCTAAAAAAATACGTGATTTTGTAGCTGGAGGAGGATATTTATTTGCTATGTGTAGTGCCCCTGATAGTTTTGATGTTGCTTTGGCTGCTGAAGACACTGATATTTGCGATGTAATGTTTGATGGTGATCCTATTGCCCCCGATGCACAAGAAAAATTAAATTATGATAATTGCCTTGCTTTTACTAATTTTAAAATAGTAAAAAATCCATATGAATATGAAATATCAACTATAGATGCTACTTCTACACGTAAAGTAAGTATTAATTCTGATTTTTTTACTTTATTTGATTTTTCAGCTAAATGGGACCCAGTTCCTACAATGTTATGTCAAAATCACCAAAAAATAATTAAAGGTTTTATGGGGCAAACCACTGCTTTTAGAAAAGAAACTATTAAAACTAACATTCTCATACTTGGTGAGAATAAAGCTGCTAATGAAGCAAGATATATTCATGGAGAATATGGCAAAGGGACTTGGACTTTTTTAGGTGGTCATGATCCCGAAGATTACCAACATATGGTTAATGATCCTCCTACGGACCTTAATTTATACCCCAATTCTCCGGGATATAGATTAATTTTAAATAATGTGCTTTTCCCTGCCGCTAAAAAACAGAAACAAAAAACATAAAAATTACCAGTTTATTATAAAATTATAAGTTTTATTGTCTACAGTTAAAGTAGCCTGAGGGTTACACTCACTATTACCATAATCTACTATCATCTTAGATGAAAAACTTTCTGATGAAATTTCAAGAGAACCTTCATTAATCCATTTACACCCAAAACTAAGTTTAAGCGGATTTATAATTTCAGCAGTGTAAGAATGAGCAGATATATCAGTACCTGAAGAGTTGCCAGTTATTTTAAAGGTATCATCGTAAATATTAGGCCATGGAGTAAGCTGTCCGCTTATCATTTCACGGGTTCTATCACATTCCCAATAAATTAGCCCATCTGAAGTAATTATTTTACCTTGTTTAACATTATCTTTAAATATTATATGCCCTTCATTACTTAAGCCTAAACAGGTTATTTTTAAAGTCCCTTCAACATAAGAGTCATTGACAAAATAATTGTTAGGTACAATAGTTATAACTGTTCCTTGTTGGTGAAACCTACTTGTAATAGCTGCTATTATTTTGCCTTTGCGTAACTTACCATCAAGGCACATATGGTTGCCAGAACCAAAGTTAATTGTTAACATTTTAGGCCATGTTAAAGTATCATTAGGTAATAATGATATACTTATATAGTTATCATTTATTATATAATTATTTTTAGACCCATTGTATAAGGAATCTTCTATTTTTAGTTGAGCATCATTAACCCATTTTATAATGTCATAAAAAACACTTTCAGCATAACAATTATTTTTAGGAGAAACATATTTTTTAATACCTTCTGTATATTCTTTTTTACAAGAATTATTAATACTTATTATTAATATAAAAATTAGATAATATGGTAAATGTGATTTATTCATAGATGAATTTACAATTTAAATATTGTATTAAATAATTATATTTTCAAATTTAAAAAATATAATTTAATTAATTATTATAGTGTTTTTATTTTTTTATATATGTTATAAATGAATATGGATATTCGTTGTCCTTGT
>DAOTOD010000359.1:0-1839 GCA_035451165.1 Bacteroidales bacterium | reverse complement strand
AGATAATAATATTATATGATTTATTTACATTTCTTTCTTTTTTTCTTTTTATCTGATTGAATTTTTTTTATATATTTACTTGTTAAAACATTAAAAATTAAATAATATGAAAAATTCATTATTAAATCCAAAAACACCTTGTAATAATTTATTATACAATATATTAACAATAATAATATGTATTTCAAGTATAAATAATATTTTCGCTCAAGGTGGTGTAGCCATTAACACAACAGGGGCTGCAGCTGATCCTTCTTCTCAATTAGATATAAACGCATCCGATAAAGGTATTTTAATTCCAAGACTAACTACTGCTCAAAAAAATGCTATTACAAATCCAGCAAATGGCCTTATTATTTATCTAACCGATAGTGTCACGGGCCTTTATTATTATGACGTTAATAAATGGAAGTTAGTAGGAAATAATGCTAGCGATAATCTTGGTAATCATACAGCAACACAATCATTAAATATGAATAATTTTAACATATTAAATGTTGCTTCTCCAACAAATATAAATGATGCTGTTAATGTTCAAAACATACAAGAAGGATCTCTTGTTTATGCTAATTCTTCAGGTAGTAATAACAACTATATTATTAATTTGTCTCCAGCCCCAACAACATATACAACAGGAATGGTAATTAATTTTAAAGCATCTTTTAATAATACTGGTGCAGTAACTGTAAATGTAAACGGGTTAGGTAACATACCTGTTAAAAAAAATTATAATAATGATCTAGCAGCAGGTGATATTAAAACTAATCAACTTGTTTCAATTATGTATGATGGTAACAATTTTCAAATGCTTAGCCAACTCGGCAATACTACAAATTCTGTAACCTATGAAAATTTTGTTCCAGTAACTTGTGTAGGCCCAAAAACTAGTGTTACATGGGGTGATTTTTATCCAACTGCTGCTGCCGCAGGTTATCTACTTAAAAATTGTGTTCCACGTAAAATTTCAGGACAAAGCTCCGATTGGGGGTGGGTATATTTGGGCATGGCCTCAAGTGGTTGTGGTGGAGGATCTTATGCAGGAACTTTTTCTCCCTCACCTTCTGACACATGGACTACTACTATATATTCCTATGGCTCAAATATGTATTGGTTCATTATATATAATAAAACTGTTGACATTTTATGTTTTAAGTAAATTAAATCAATATTACTTTATACTCAAATTTTGATATTATATTCTTTTATTTAATTAATTTTACATTAATTATTTCATACCAAAACAATATTAATTGTTCAATTTGTTTTTTATCTATATGGATAAAATTAAAGTAATGTTAGTTGACAATCATCGTTTAGTAAGAGATGGTATAAAAGCTCTTTTAGCAGGAGCCGAAAATATAACTGTCATAGGTGAAGCATCTGACGGGGTAGAACTTTTTGAAAAACTTCCCGGAATGAATCCTGATATTATAATTCTTGATATATCATTACCTGGTCCCTCAGGTATAGAAGTTACTAAACAATTAAATATAGATTATCCTTATATAAATATAATAATACTTTCGATGATAACAGAAGAAGAAGCTATTATAAATGCTATAAATGCTGGGGCTAAAGGGTATATTCATAAAAACACAACCCCTTATGAACTTGTTCAAGCTATAAGAACTGTTTATTCAGGCGAAGAATACTTCGGTTCATCGATTTCAAGTAGTATAATTAAAAGTTTTATAAAACAAGGTATCAATAATGGTAAAAATAAAAAATCTATTCTTACTTCACGTGAATTAGAAATATTAAAGCTTTTTGCTGAGGGAGTGAGCAATCAAGAAATTGCTGATAGACTATTTATAAGTATAAGAACTGTAGAATCACATA
>DAOTOD010000358.1:0-1843 GCA_035451165.1 Bacteroidales bacterium | reverse complement strand
CTGGGCAAACATCCCAAGCAATTACTTTAGAATCATTATTATGAAAAGAAATATTAGCGAAACCTCCTATATTTAAAAATGAATTTATTCCTTTAAATAATATTTTTTCACCCATAGGAACAAGTGGTGCTCCTTGTCCTCCAAGCAAAACATCACTAATTCTGAAATCACTAACTACAGGAATTCCTGTTACTGAAGAAATAGCAGCTCCTGAACCTATTTGAAGTGTAAGTTGTTCAGAAGGTTGATGAAATATTGTATGTCCATGAGAAGCAATCAACAAAGGAGTAATTTTATATTTATTAACAAGTTTTAACACCTCTTCTCCTATAAATTTTCCATATAATAAATCAGTTTTATATAAATCATAACCTGAGAACATAAATGCGTTTTGCAATATTTTTTGCCATTGTTCATTATAGTCAATAGTTTCAGCTCCCACAATTTCATAAGAAACATTATTATTAAAAATATTAAATTTACATATTGCTATATCTAAACCATCTAATGATGTGCCCGACATGGCCCCTACAACAATATATTCCCCTTTAATTTCCATTTTACAAACATTCTGTTAAAGTTTCTAATTGCATTTTACGTGATGCTTTAAGTAAAACAGTATAACCTTCTAAATTGTGTTTTTTAAGCCATTCACAAGCATCATAAGTATTCAAAAAAGACACATATTTATTTCCTAAAGATTTATTCACTAAATTAAATATTTCTCCTATTAAAAAAACTTTTTTAAAATTTAGTTTATTAATAACATTTATAATATTTTGATGTTCTTGTATAGTATAATCGCCTAATTCAAGCATATCGCCAAGGATTATAGCTTTATTTTCAAAATTTGCTTCTGCAAAATTTTTAATAGCCAAAACCATACTCGAAGGATTAGCATTATATGCATCAAGTATAAGAGTATTTTTTTTTGTTTCTATATATTGCGAACGATTAGCAGTAGGCAAATAATTTTCCAAAGCAAACGTTATTTCTGAAGCTGATACTTCAAAAAAACATCCAATACAAATTGCTGCAGCAATGTTTTCAAAATTATATTGGCCAAAAAGTTTTGTTTTGGCATAACCCTCATTATTAAAATATTTCCATTTTACTTCTGGAAAATAATTTTTACTTAAATTGATTACTCTACAATTGCAATTTACTGAAGAGCCATAAGTTATTTTAGAATAATTACCTGCTAATTCTAACAATAATGGATTATCAGAATTAATAAAAAGTGTTCCATTATTTTTTCCAACATAATCATAAAGAGCTTTTTTAGTTTCCTTAATTATTTCAACATTTTTAAAACCTTCTAAATGAGCTTTACCAATATTAGTAATAATACCAAAATTAGGTTTAGTAATAATACATAAATCGGCTATTTCTCCTGGGTGATTGGCCCCCATTTCAACTATAAGAAATTCCGTATTTAAATTCGCCGAAAGTATAGTTAATGGAGCACCAATATGATTATTAAAATTACCTTTACTTGCTACAACATTATATTTTTGCAATAAGATTTCTTTAATAAGTTCTTTAGTAGTAGTTTTGCCATTCGTTCCCGTAATACCTATTACTTTTGCTTTAATATTAGAACGATGCATAGCTGCTAGGGCCTGCAAAGCTATTAAAGTATCTTTAACAAATATAATTCTTTTATCACCTTCGGCAAGTTCATAATTATCAGTAATAGCATAAGCTGCGCCTTTATTAAGAGCATCTTTTATAAAAGCATTACCATCAAAGTATTCTCCTTTTAATGCCCAAAATATAGAGCCCTGTAATATATTTCGAGAATCTGTATTTATTATATGGTGTTTTAAGAAAATATTATAAA
>DAOTOD010000357.1:0-1853 GCA_035451165.1 Bacteroidales bacterium | reverse complement strand
GTAGCTATCCAGAAAAGTTATATAATACATTGATGTTAAAGCGTCTTCATTGTTGTATTTTATTTTTAGCATTCGTTGTTCTATTTCAGCTCGACTTAAATTATAAGTAAAAAGTCGGTTAGCATAATAATATTCAATATTTGCGTATATGTAATAATAAAATTCGGGGGCTTTATTTTGTTGAAGGGTATTAAAAAACTTCATTTCACGATTATACATAGTATCGTGTAGTAGAAGCATTTCGTTAGGTTTCATTTTTTTTTGTTTTTTATTCATTTGCTTTCTCATAGTTGAAAATTGTAGTATATGCTCTCGTAAATAATTGTTAGCATAGCTTGCAGTACCTGATAGTTTAGCGGTTTTAACTAATTTTTTATATTTAGCTATAATAATAAGAGAATCCCCTGGTGTTAAAAAAAGCTCCATAGTTTCATTTTCTAGTATTAAAAAAGCAGGCCAGGCATAGTCCCACTTAAATTTCATACTAAAAGAACCATCTTTTTTAGTGATAGTTTTACCTGTAATTTTACGTTCATAATCTAAATAATCTTTATAATAAGCTATTGCTATGGGTTTATTTTTATAATTATAGATTTTACCTGTAATGACAATTTCATTTTGAGCTAATAATTTAAATGTATTAATTATTAAAAAACAAATTATTAGCAATAAATGTTTCATTAATTTATTAATTATGAAAAATTAATAATAAAAATAAATCAAAATATTCAGTTTTGTATTAATAATAAAAATTATATATTTGCATTTACTTTGCCCAGGTGGTGGAATTGGTAGACACGCTACTTTGAGGGGGTAGTGACCGGTCGGTCGTGCAAGTTCGAGTCTTGTCCTGGGCACTTTTCTTTTTATTGAGTTTTTACAGGTAGTTATTAAATAAAAATATTTTCTTCTTTTTTGTTTTTACTTTGCCCGGATGGCGGAATTGGTAGACGCGCTAGTTTCAGGGACTAGTATTCGTAAGAATGTGCAGGTTCAAATCCTGTTCCGGGCACATAAGATTGTATCATTTTATATAGTATAATTTTTTGTCGATATTTATATTATACAGTTATGTTTTATATTTTAATTGCATAAAAGTTTAATTTCTTGAGGTGTAAAAATACCTTTTTCTGTTATAAATCCTGTTATAAGTTTGGCAGGTGTTACATCAAAAGCCATATTATATGCTTTTGAGTCAGGAGAACATAATTGTATTTTAGTTAATTTATTATCTTGTGTAATACCTTCAGCGTAAATAATTTCTGCTTCATCTCTTTCTTCAATTATAATATCATTGCCTGACGATATTTCAAAATCAAATGTAGATAATGGTGCTGCTACATAAAAAGGTATTCCAAAGTACTTACAAGCTATAGCTTTTTCTAAAGTGCCTATTTTATTAGCAGTATCTCCATTATTAGCTATTCTGTCGGCACCTGTTATCATTAAATGTATTTCTCCTTTTTGCATTAACGCAGCACAGGCATTATCAGGGATTATAGTATGATTAATATTTTCGTTTTTAAGTTCCCATGCTGTTAGTTTAGCTCCTTGTAAACGAGGGCGTGTTTCATTGACCCATACAAAAATATTTTTCCCTGCATTTTTTGCTGTATATATAGGTGATAGGGCCGAACCATAATCTACGAATGCTAACCAACCTGCGTTACAATGAGTAACTATTTTAAAACCGTTTTCAATGATTTGATTTCCGTAATCTCCAATTTTTTTACATGCATTTTCGTTTTCTTCAGCAATTGATAGTGCTTCATTATAAGCTTTTTCAGGCGACATTAAAGCGGCTTTTAAAACACGGGTTACCGAATAAGAGAGATCTTTAGCGGTAGGTCTTG
>DAOTOD010000356.1:0-1880 GCA_035451165.1 Bacteroidales bacterium | reverse complement strand
TCTAAAGATATATTAGTATTATCAGCAAATTTTATAAAATCAGGGATTTCATGATAGTCTTTAAATCTAAGTAAAGAAGTACCTTGTATTATTTGATTCGCATCATCATTATAAAAAATTTTTTCTTGAGCAAATAAGTTGCTTTTAAGTAATAAAAAATAAAATACAAATAACAAGAGATTTTTCATAGACAATTGAAATTATTAATAAAGATATGAAAATTTCAAAAAACGTTGCTACATAATTGGCAAATTTTTATTAAATTAATTATAGTTTTATTATTTTTTTTAGAGAATAATAATTTGTATAGAATTTTGTGATTATTAAGTACATACCAGGATTAAGGTCGTTAGTATTGATTTCTATATTAGTTATTTTATTTGATATTTTATAATTTTTTAGGAGTTGCCCATAGTAATTATATAAATACACTTCTTTTATTAGATTATTAGTAGTAATATAAAGTTTATCATTTACAGGGTTAGGGTATATTAATATTTCATTATTATTTATTTTTTCATCATCTATATAAGCATAGTCATTAATTGCTTTTTGTACTGATTTAAGAGCATTAATTTTACCCTTTCCCCATATATTACTTCCGTTAACAGGTATTATACCAGTGTAATTATCTGTTCTTGCTGTATTTTTAATAATTTCTTTAACTTGTAGTGCTGATAACCAAGGATTGGCTTCAAGTATTAAAGCTGCTACTCCTGCTACTACGGGGCTTGACATAGAAGTTCCGGACAAAGAAGAGAATCTATAAATTCTTCCATTAAATGTTATGGATATACTTGTTATATAATCACCTGTGTAGTAAGAAGACATAGCCGATATAATTGATATACCTGGTGCGGTAATGTCTGGTTTAATACGTTCATCGATAGTTGGTCCTTTGCTAGAAAAAGCAGCTATATATCCTCCTATTTGATTACCATTTGTAAGGGTGATTTGAGTTTTATATGCTCCAACAGTGATAACATTTTTAGTACAAGCAGGTTCGCTAATACCATAATCATTATCTCCTTCTATAAATCCAGGGATAGGAGCTGAGAAATCAAGGCCCCAGTTGCCCACGCCGGTGGTCAGTTCAGCTACATTCCATAAATGTACATTGCCACTATCGGCAATTACAAAAAGGTTGACTTTATATGTTCCTGTTTTAGGGTTATGTATTTTAATTAGTGTATGGGGTTTGTTATTAAGGACATTGTAATCTTCTGTAACTATCTTAAACAATATAGTATCATTACCCTGTATTAAGAATGTGTCTATATTAAGGTTATCTGTATTAGATAAAAAATCTGTTAAATGTAGTTGTTGATTTGAAGCATTTGTAAATTGTAAGGCTGTTTTGAATGAATGTTGTTCGTTGCCCCATATTATTATTGCACTTCCCCATAGGTTATTAGCACCGCTCCAGTTATCAAATTCTATTCGTGTTTTTAAAGTATCCTGAATATTTAAGAAATTTTTTTTAATATGGAATTTAACATCGCCGTTGTTGCCTGCAGACGAGACAAAAACCACACCTTCTATAGAGAGGCTATCTAATAGGGAACTTAACAAAGATGTTCCATCTAATGTTCCCATATGATAAAGGCCCCAACTCATATTTACGACTAATCTTTTTTGTGTAGATTTTGCATAATTGAATAGGTATATATAGGCATCCATTACTGAAGCTTCGTCAACTAAAAGAGATACAAATACTAATTCTGCTTCAGGGGCTACACCAACATATTTTGTTCCTCCACCGTTTCCTGCTGCAATACCAGCTACGTGTGTTCCATGAGTATGATTGCCATAAATATTAAAAGTATCGTGTGCAGCGGCTAGTAATGCTGTTTGCCCTATTATTTCTGTGCCATAGTTAA
>DAOTOD010000355.1:0-1883 GCA_035451165.1 Bacteroidales bacterium | reverse complement strand
TAGTAATTCATCTATTTCAAACCCTATTGCCAATCCAAGTATCACCACTACTTATACTGTAACTATAACAGATGTAAATGGTTGTTATGCAACAGATGATGTAGTTATAACTGTTTTACCTATTCCTATCATAAACATATTACCTTCTTCTGGAAAAATATGTGTAGGAGATACTATTACTATTAATGCAAATGGTGCTATAACTTACAATTGGACACCATCAATAGGATTATCTTCTGACACATCAGCTACTACTATTGCCCAACCTTCAGTAACGACAACATATACTGTAACAGGGGCAAATCAATATGGCTGCACAAATTATAATTCCATTACCATATCGGTTGAACCTTTACCTATATTAACCATCTCTCCTAATGTAGCTGGGGTATGCTCAGGACAATCTATTAACATTTCAGTTAATGGAGCTGCAAACTACATATGGGCACCATCAACAGGTTTATCTTCAACAACAGGATCTAGTGTTATTGCTTCACCTATTACAACAACTACATACAATATAACTGGTATTAGTGCTAGTGGATGTACTAGTGATACTAATTATACAGTTACTGTCCTACCCTCGCCTTTAGTTAATTTTAGTGCTTCTATATCTGAAGGCTGTTCACCATTAACAGTAAACTTCTTAAATTCATCAACAGGCAACATACAATCATGGTTATGGAACTTTAATGATCCTAACTCTGGCCCTTTAAATACTTCTAATTTAGCTAATCCATCTCACACCTTTAACCTACCGGGAAGTTATGATATTAGTTTAACTGTTACTAATACTGATGGCTGCTCTGATACATATACTTATGTAGGTATGATTAATGTATATCCCCAACCAATAGCTAATTTTATTATGAATCCTAACATTGGCAGTATGAATCAGCCAACAATTTCATTTGTTGACCAATCAGTAAATGCAAATTCATGGTTGTGGAACTTTGGAGAATCATCTTCAGGAACTAATAATTTTTCAAATCTTCAAAATCCTCAACATACTTACTCAGCTCCAGGAACATATACCGTATGGTTAGTTGTTTCAAGTAATTTCGATTGTACTGATTCTATATCAAAAACAATTAATATTCAAGATAGCTACACTTTCTGGGCACCTAATGCTTTTACTCCTAATGGTGATGGCATAAATGAATATTTTATACCTAAAGGTACAGGTATTGACCCTGATAATTTTAAAATGTACATTTTCGACCGTTGGGGCAAACAAATTTATTATACAGATTCATATAATAATCCATGGGATGGAAGTATAAATTCTACTGGAAAACTTGCTCCTCAAGGTGTTTATACATGGGTTATTAAAACAACCGACCGAAATGGCATGGAAATGCGTTATATAGGTAAAATATTATTATTACCCTAAATTATTTATTATGAAGTTGTCGCTTTTTCTAACCTCTTCATTATAGAAAAGATAAATAAAGCAGACAACAAGCAACATACAATAAATATTAACCATAAAGACCACAAATCAAGTCTTTTCCAAAAATAACTTCCTATAAACAATAATTTATTGCCAACAGCTGTAGCGAGTAACCATCCTGCTTGCATTAATCCTTGGAAGCGTTGAGGAGCTACTTTAGAAACAAAAGATAAACCCATAGGACTAAGGAATAATTCAGCTATAGTTAATACTAAATAACTACTAATTAACCAATAAGGTAATACCCTTGATGAATCGGGTACTGGCTTATACTTAATGATATTTCCATCTACATATTGTAGTTCATTAGGAGATACGAGATTAACAGAAGCTATTAAAATAATCATAAAACCTATAGCAGCAATAATCATCCCTATTCCTATTTTTTTAGGAGTAGAAGGTTCTATGTTTTTCTTTCTCAACCATGAGA
>DAOTOD010000354.1:0-1884 GCA_035451165.1 Bacteroidales bacterium | reverse complement strand
TATTACATCTATAAAAGCTAATGAAATAGTATTTGCTAAACTTAAAAATGCAAAAAAGATAACTACCGAAATAAATGAAGATTTACTTGAAGATGCTTTTATTGAAAATAAACAGGCCCTTGAAATTGCTCAAATATATTCTGATATACAAAGTGGCATGATGGATGCTTTTGCGTCAGTAATTTCAAATAATTTAAATGATGTAATGAAACAATTGACACTTATTTCTATTATTTTAATGATCCCAACATTGATAGCAAGCATATTTGGAATGAATGTTCCTAATTTTATGGAAAATTCACTTTGGGCTATGCCTATTATTATTATAATTTCGCTTATTTTTTCGCTTATAGGTGTTATTTCATTTAGAAAAAGACAATGGTTTTAATTTAGAATTTATTTTTTTAGTGCTTTTAGTCTTTCTAATAAAGGAGGATGGGAGTAGTAAAAAAATACATAAGCAGGATGAGGGTTCAAATTAGATAAGTTATTTATAGATAATTTTTTTAAAGCTGATTGTAGTGCTTCGGAATCATAATTAATTTTTGCAAAATAATCGGCAGCAAACTCATGCTTGCGCGATAATATGTTGATTAATAAATTGATAATTAATGATAATGGATTATAAAGCAAGCCAAAAGTTAGTATACTAACATGGAAACTAGGTATGTTTGCCCCTAAAGCTTTTGACATATCAGGACTATTAAGGAATAACGATAAGATATAAAGCATTAATCCTGTTTGTAAAATACCTACAATAAGATTAATCAAAGTATGTTTTTTCTTATAATGTCCTATTTCGTGTGCTAATACTGCAATTAATTCATTTGTTGAAAGTTCTTTTATTAAAGTATCATATAATACAATTCTTTTTTTATGGCCAAGTCCTGTAAAATAAGCATTAGCTTTACTTGTTCGCTTGGAGCCATCTATTACAAAAATGTCTTTTATTTTGAAGCCTATTTTATTGGTAAAATTTTGGATCTCTTGTTTTAATTCGCCTTCTTCTAAAGGAGTTTGTTTATTAAACAATGGTACTATAATGTTAGAGTAAAACATTGAAAAAAATACGCTAATAACTGTTATAATAAGCCATGCAACTATCCAAAACCATTTCCCTGTTATCATCCACATCCATGTTATAAGAGCAAGTAAACTACCGCCTATTATAGCTGCTAATAAAAATTCTTTAATTTTGTCTGTTATAAAGGTTAAAGGTGTTGTTTTATTAAAGCCAAATTTTTCTTCAATTACAAATGTGAAATAAATGTCGAAAGGTAAATTTAATATTTCAGCACCTAATCCTATTATGCCTATAAATAGTAACGCCATTATGATAGGATGTTCTGAAAAATTTCTGATAAAAGTATCAATATATGCAAATCCCCCAATAAATAACATTATTAGCAGAATAATTAAAGTCCAAGTTTCATGGAAGGTTGAAAATTTCATTTTAACTTTTTGGTAATTCTGAGATTCTTTATACTTCTGTGCATCATAAATACCTTCAAGCTCTGTCGGTAAAATTTCTGACCATTTACTTGCATTTAAAATATCTAATAAGCGTGATAATAGATAACTAAAAATAATAAAACCTACAATAAGCCAAAAATAAATTTGCGCCATAATATATTGAAATTATTTAAATATAACCCATTAAACGATAAATATAATAACCTATTACTTCATGTATCAAATTTTGCCATTTTACTATAGCTTGTATGTTAGGGCTAATTAAGTATAAGATATCCCATCTTCTTTTACCAGTTATTTTATCAGTAGAATATGGCATAACATTAATATCTTGTTTTTTAAAACACCCTAAAGCTCTTCTCATATGAATAGCTGAAGTTATAAGTAAAAAATTCCCATTTTTAAAATATG
>DAOTOD010000353.1:0-1891 GCA_035451165.1 Bacteroidales bacterium | reverse complement strand
TTTAATGTTATATCATTTAAATTTTCAAATACAATAGCTCTATTGTTTATTTCTCCATTAATAGCAATAATTTCAGAATGATTAGGCTTTCCCCATATATATATATTCTCATTATTTTCAAATGATTTTTTAATATCTGCTTTTATTCTTTGAATTATAGGGCATGAAGCATCTATAATTTCAACATTATTTTTTTTTGCAATTTCGTAACTTTCAGGTGGTTCACTGTGAGCTCTGAATAATATTTTTTTATTTTTTAAAGTTTTAAATTCATCATAATTTATAATTTTTAAACCCTTATTAGTTAAACGTTTTATTTCTTCATCACTATGAACAATTTCTCCTAAGCAGTATATTTCATTATTTTTATCTAATAACTCTTCAGCTTTTTCAATAGCTTTAACTACACCAAAACAAAATCCTGCTTTTTCATCTATTTCGACTTTGAGATTAAGTTTAGACATTAGATTTTTTAATAACAAAATTAATAAAATTAAATTTGCTTTTTAAAGATACTTTTAAAAAGTATTTTCAATACAAATTTAATTATCTAAATTTGCAACCTTATTTTATTATAACTTGATATGATTAATATTACTTTACCTGATAATTCTATAAGAGAATATAATAATGGTGTTACAGGCCTTGATATTGCTAAAAGTATAAGCGAAGGACTGGCTCATAATGCTCTTGCAATGAAAATTAATGGTGAAATATGGGATATTACCCGTCCAATTAATCAAGATGCTGTAATTAAATTTCTTACTTGGGAAGACGAAGAAGGTAAAGCTGTGTTTTGGCATTCATCTGCTCATCTTATGGCTGCTGCTATTGAAGCGTTGTATCCAGGAACTAAATTTGGTATAGGTCCTAACATTGAAAAAGGCTTTTATTATGACATTGATTTAGGCGATAATGTTATTACTGATGCTGATTTCCCGAAGATTGAAGAAAAAATGTTAACTCTTGCTAGAGAAAAACATGTTTTTAAAAGGGTTGAAGTCTCCAAATCTAAAGCAATAGATTTCTTTAAAGCAAAAGGAGATGAATACAAACTTGAACTTATAAGTGAATTAGAAGATGGAGAAATAACTTTTTATGAATCTGGTAACTTTGTTGATTTATGTCGTGGCCCTCATTTACCAGATACAAGTTTTATTAAGGCAGTTAAAATAATGTCAATAGCCGGCGCTTACTGGCGTGGTGATGAAAAACGCAAACAATTAACTCGTGTTTATGGAGTTTCTTTCCCAAAACAAAAAGAATTAACAGAATATCTTAAACTAATAGAAGAAGCTAAAAAACGTGATCATCGTAAATTAGGAAAAGAACTTGAAATTTTTACTTTTTCTCAAAAAGTAGGACAAGGCTTACCTTTATGGTTACCTAAAGGGGCTATTATACGTGATAAATTAGAAACTTTTCTAAAAAAAGTCCAACAAAAGGCTGGCTATCAACAAGTTATAACACCTCACATTGGGAACGTTGAATTATATAAAATTTCAGGACATTATCAAAAATATGGACAAGATTCGTTTAAGCCTATATCTACTCCTGTTGAAAATGAAGAGTTTATGCTTAAGCCAATGAATTGTCCACATCATTGCGAAATTTATAATTCTAAACCTCGTTCTTATAAAGACTTACCAGTTAGATTAGCTGAATTTGGAACGGTATATAGATATGAACAAAGCGGAGAATTACATGGGCTAACTAGGGTAAGAGGTTTTACTCAAGATGATGCTCATATCTTTTGCCGCCCCGATCAAGTTAAAGATGAATTTAAATCAGTTATAGATATTGTATTATATATTTTTAAAGCTTTGGATTTTAAAGATTATACTGTTCAAATATCTTTACGTGATGCTGATAATAAAGAAAAATATATAGG
>DAOTOD010000352.1:0-1898 GCA_035451165.1 Bacteroidales bacterium | reverse complement strand
GGCCCTATAGTTCAACGGATAGAACGGAAGTTTCCTAAACTTTAAATCCAGGTTCGATTCCTGGTAGGGCTACTAGAAAATAAATTTACTTTTTTATGTAAGAAATTTTTAATCAAAAATCACAAATAATTTTATATTTTTAAACATTTAGTATAAAAAACAAAAAAATGAAAAAAGATTCTGAAATTTTTGCATTAATTGAAAAAGAATATAAACGACAATTACATGGCATAGAGTTAATTGCATCAGAAAATTTTGTTAGTGATCAGGTTATGTCAGCAATGGGGTCATGTTTAACAAATAAATATGCTGAAGGTTATCCAGGAAGAAGATATTATGGAGGTTGTGAAATTGTTGACCAAACAGAACAATTAGCTATTGATAGAGCCAAAAAATTATTTAATGCTGATTATGCCAATGTTCAACCACATTCTGGGGCACAGGCTAATATGGCTGTTTTTCTTACTTGCTTGAAACCTGGAGATATTTTTATGGGCCTTAATCTTTCACATGGAGGACATCTTTCTCATGGGTCCCCTGTTAATTCTTCAGGAATTTTGTATAAAGCAATTGCTTATGGTGTAAATAAAGATACAGGATTGGTAGATTACGATCAGATGGAACAATTAGCTATTGAGCATAAACCTAAAATGATTATTGCAGGAGCTTCAGCTTATGCTCGTGATTGGGATTATGCTCGAATGAGAGCACTAGCTGACCAAATAGGAGCAATACTTATTGCTGATATTGCTCATCCAGCAGGCTTAATTGCAAAAGGTTTATTAAATAATGCTTTACAATATTGCCATATAGTTACTACTACTACTCATAAAACTCTTCGTGGCCCAAGAGGAGGTATGATATTGATGGGAAAAGATTTTCCTAATCCTTGGGGGCTTACTACACCTAAAGGTGAAATAAAAATGATGTCAGCTGTCCTTGATTCTGCTGTTTTCCCCGGAATACAAGGAGGACCTTTAGAACATGTTATTGCTGCTAAAGCAGTAGCTTTCGGCGAAGCTTTGTCAGATAATTACTTAAAATATTGTAAACAAGTTATTAGTAATGCTAAAGTTATGGCTAAAGCTTTTGTAGATACAGGATATCATGTTATTTCTGGGGGAACAGATAATCATCTTATGCTTATAGACTTGAGAAGTAAGTTCCCTGATATAACAGGAAAAATGGTTGAAAATACCCTTGTTAAGGCTGATATTACAGTTAATAAAAACATGGTACCTTTTGATACTAGAACACCTTTTACTACTTCGGGCATCAGAATAGGCACTCCTGCAATTACTACACGTGGACTTACAGAAGAACATATGCCTATAATAGTTGAACTTATTGACGAAGTTATTAGTTATATTAATGATGATAAAGTAATTGAAAAGGTAAAAAGAAAAGTTAATGATATGATGAAGGATTTTCCTTTATTTAATTGGTAATGTATTTTTGCTAATTTTTAATAATTAACTTGCTAAAAGGTTTTCTTCATTTTTTAACGAAATAAAAGCATAAAAAAAAGATAGGCTTCTAATGAATATAGATCCTGAAAATGAAAAAAAGGAAATTTTAAAACAATATCGAAATCTCCTGAAAGTATGCAAGCCTAATACTTCAATTCAAGATAAACAGCTTATCCGTAAAGCTTTTAATCTTGCCTTGGAAGCTCATAAAGATATGCGACGGAAAAGTGGAGAGCCTTATATATACCATCCCCTTGCTGTAGCTAAAATAGTAGCAGGAGAAATAGGTTTAGGTACAACTTCTATAATTTGTGCTTTATTGCACGATGTAGTTGAAGATACTGATTATACGCTTAATGATATTAGAGACTTGTTTGGTGATAAAGTAGCTTCAATTATTGATGGTTTAACTAAAATATCGGGTATTTT
>DAOTOD010000351.1:0-1898 GCA_035451165.1 Bacteroidales bacterium | reverse complement strand
ATAACGTTGCCCTATAAAAGCCAAATTTAATTTTCTAATGACGGATTTGGGTTAATTTAAAATTTACCATTTTCAGCTATAATTTTTAATTGATTAACAAGTAAATCAACAAAGTTTTTCAATGGCTTAGCAGCCATCATTTTAATCATAGGAGGTAAATCAGCATTAAATCTTATAAATACTTCTGTTTCAAAATCTGATTTTTTATTTAATATACATTGCATATTAAATATAATAGGAGAGTCTTCTTGAGAACTTATATTTATATTTGAATAAGGTATTCTATCAATAATACGCATTTTAATATTAGGGAAATCTTGTATCTTAAAAGAACATGTATCTTTATCTGATGACCAACCAACAACTTGGGCAGGCATTAAAGCATTAAAATTAGTAAAATCTGATAAAAACTCAAATATATCTTTATCGCAACGTTTAATAATCAATCTATGGCTTTCGATATTTGTCATAAAAAATTATAATAAAAGATTAACTTTGCATAACCTTTATTAAGGTTGAAAAGTAAACATTAATAAACAAATGTATAATTTTTTTTTTAATAATAAGCCTATATATATCACTCATACTATACCTAAAAATATTAAAGACAATATAATTACATGTCAATCAAATGATAAAGAAATTATTGAAAAATACTTTAAACTTTTTGAAAAAGATACGGAAAAAAAGTGCATGTATATTATTATTAAAGATTTACCAAAATTAACTACAAATAAAATTTTACATTTTAATGTATTAAAAGCAGCAGGTGGTTTAGTAGAAAACGAGGCTGAAAAATATTTATTTATATTTAAGAATGGCCATTGGGATTTACCTAAAGGGCATATTGACAATAATGAAACAAAAAAAGAAACTGCAATAAGAGAAGTAAAAGAAGAAACTGGTATAAAAGAATTAAGCATTAATTATTATATAACTTTAACACGACACTTATTTAAAAGAAATAATCAATATTTTATCAAAGAAACAAGCTGGTATAAGATGTTTACCCCATATACAAAACAACTTATTCCACAGCTAAGTGAAGGTATAAGCATAGTAAAATGGATTAGTAAGCATCAAATAAAAAAATATATTTACCCATATACTTATCAAACTATTATAGAAGTTTTAGAAAAAGAACAAAAAAAACAAATTATTGTTTAATTTTTAGTTGAAATATTTTTATTTAAATAATTTTCAAGATTATAAATAGGGCTTTTAGCTGGATAATCAATAATTTCACCTTCAGGACCAATTAATATATAAAAAGGTACTGTTTTAACCTGGTAATTTTCAAGTAATTGATAATCGCCATTAAAATGTAAAAATGTCCATAAATATTTTTTCTTTTTCAAGAATAACTGCATAGTAAGAAAATGTTTATCAGTTGAAATGCTTACTACCTCTGTTTTTGCCTTAATTTTATTATATACGTTATTAATTAATTCAAATTCTGCTTCGCAATCTACGCATTGTGTATTCCAAAAAGTAAGATAAATATATTTACCTTTAAAATCGTTTAAACTAACAAATTGTTCATTTTTATCTTTTAATTTAAAATAAGGAGCTGGAGAACCTTTTTTAAATTTATCAATCTTTTTAATAAGATTTAATGCAATAGTTTTATGCTGTTTAAATTTACTTATTTCAGATAGCTCATGTAAAATGTTTTCAACAGCTTTTCTATCATATCCTTGGGTATAATACATATTTCTTAATGTAACAAGCATAACTAACTCACGTAATCGTTCATTTTTTAGTAAAGAATCCTTACCAAGAGCATTAAATAAAGCTATATAACTTTTTTGTTTATTGACAGCACTAACAAGTTCTACTTCATCAATTTTTCCTGCAATATCATTAAAATATCCATCAAAAAAGGTATTAAAAAATTC
>DAOTOD010000350.1:0-1960 GCA_035451165.1 Bacteroidales bacterium | reverse complement strand
TGTTGAAGCTAGAATTAAAAATATTGAAATGGAGGGAGCTAAAGTTGTAATTGTTAATGGCACTTATGATGATTGTGTTACTCAAATAGCTAATGATGCTAAAGAAAACAACTGGGTAGTAATTTCTGATACGGCTTATGATGGTTATACAGAAATACCAAAATATATAATGGCAGGATATACCGGTGTCTTCCGTGAACTTGATGGTATTATTAATATGCCTGATAAAACCGAAATAGATTTTGTTTTTATGCAAACAGGAGTAGGTGGGTTTACAGGGGCTGGAATGTGGTATTATTCAAATAAATATGGGAATAAACGCCCTAAATTAATTTCTGTTGAGCCTACTCAATCAGATTGTTTTCTCGAATCAATCCGCTTTGGCAATGGTAACATTAAACCTACAAGAGGAAATCAACAATCAATAATGGCAGGGCTTAATTGTGGTGTCCCATCAATAATTTCTTGGCCCATTATAAGAGATGCTGCTGATTTATTTATATCTATTACTGATATTTATGCTGAAATGGCTATACGTCAGTTTTATTATCCTGTTAATGGCGATAAACGTATAATTTCATGTGAATCAGGTGCTGCCGGGATGGCTGGCTTTATTGCTATGTTTCTTGATGAGAAGCTTTCTCATGCTCGTAAAGAAATTAATCTTAATGATAAATCACGTGTGTTAATAATTAATACAGAAGGAGATACTGACCCAGCTAATTTTAAAACAATTGTAAATAAAGGACCTTTATATTATTAGTTTTGTGATATATTTATAATATTAAAATAAAATATAAAGTAATGATAAAGTTTAGTCTTAACGGTAAAGAAATTAATTATTCGGGTAATCCTGACATTTCTCTTTTAAATTTTCTAAGGAATGAATATGGAATTACTTCTGTTAAAGATGGGTGTTCTGGTCAAACTGCTTGTGGAGCTTGCATGGTTGAAATTGATGGGAAAGCTAAACTTGCTTGTGTTACTTTGATGAAAAATTTACAAAATACTTCTGTTATAACTACAGATGGTATACCTAATGAAGTACTTGATGTTATTGCTAAAGCTTTTGTTGCTAAAGGTGCTGTACAATGTGGCTTTTGTACTCCTGGACTTATTATGAGAACTAAAGTATTATTTCAAGAAAAACCTGATGCTAACAGAGAAGAAATTCGTAAAGCTATAGGACTTAATCTTTGTAGATGTACGGGATATGTTAAGATAGTTGATGCTATTGAGTTAGCCCTAAAAGCTTTGAAAAATGGAGAAAAAATTCAATTACCAATTAATAAAGGACATACAGGGGAAAATCTTCCTAAATATAATGCTTATGATACTGCTATAGGTAAACGCCTTTTTGTTAATGATATCAAATTACCCGGAATGTTATTTGGGGCATTGAAATTTAGTGACTATCCAAGAGCTATAGTAAAGAAAATTGATATTACTCAAGCTAAAAAAATAAATGGAGTAATAAAAATATTTACTTATGAAGATATACCGGGCAACAAATATCAAGGTATAGTATATAATGACTGGCCACTTATGATAGGCATAGGGGAAACTACAAATTATATTGGAGATGTAATAGCTGGCGTAGTAGCAGAAACTGCAGAAATAGCTCGTGCAGCAGCAAAAAAAATTATAGTTGAATATGAAATACTTGACCCTGTTGTTGATATATTTGAAGCTATAAAACCTGCTGCACCTCAAGTGCATAAAGGGAAATCCAATATCCTTGATACTTGCCGTATAAAAAGGGGTAACTATGATAAAATAATATCAGAATCCGCTTATGTTGTAAGTGGTAAATTTGAAACACAACGTATTGAACATGCTTTTCTTGAACCAGAATCAGCTTTAGCTTATGTTAATAATAATAGGCTTGAACTATATAGTCAAGGACAAGGAATATATGTTGATCGACGTCAAATAGCTTCTTTGCTTAATTTGCCAGAAA
>DAOTOD010000349.1:0-1965 GCA_035451165.1 Bacteroidales bacterium | reverse complement strand
AAAACAAAATTATCAGGTTATTAACATAGGTGATTTTTGTAATGAATGTGGAAATTGTAATACTTTTTGCCCAACCGAAGGAGCTCCTTGGCGCGACAAACCTAAAATGTTTCTTACAATAGGTAGTTTTAAAAATGCTAAAGAGGGTTTCTTTATAAATAAAATTAGAAATGAACGTATAGTACTTATATATAAAAAAAATGATGAAATTAAAACACTTACAAAATTTAATGATGGTAAATATACTTATGAAACATCATTCTTTGAAATAGAACTTAATGAAAAATTTAGAGTAGAAAAATGTAAATCTAAAACACCTTGTGTTAAACAAGTATTTCTTACTTTTGCTGCAGAAATGAAAATTATATTAGATAATGTTCAAGATCTTTACACTGAAATATTGAATTGATAAAAAATTATTAATGAATTTTAAATATTAAAAATTATGAAAATTAAAAACGAAAAGGTCTTACAAAAGACAATAGAACGTTGTAGAGAAAAAAATATCATTATTCCTACATTTAAACAAATGATTAATCCTGAATTAATACCCCAAAAAATAAAGGAAGAACTTAAAACTATAGGATTATGGGATTTGAACCCTCGTAACTTGTTTCGTATTACATGGAAAAATGAACCGGTAGCAACAGGTGGTGGGTTTAATGGAGTTAATTATATGGAATTGCCTAAAGAGCTTACAGGAGTTAAAGCTCGTATTTTTATATTAATAGGAAAATATTTTCCTACAGGCTCGCATAAAGTGGGCGCTACTTTTGGCCCTTTGGTTAGCCGACTTGTTACTGGTAAATTCGATCCAACTTCACAAAAAGCAGTGTGGCCATCAACAGGTAATTATTGTCGTGGTGGTGCATATAATTCTTACTTGTTAGGGTGCGCTTCAATAGCTATTTTACCAGAAGAAATGTCAAAAGAACGTTTTGAATGGCTTAAAAAAGTTGGTGCTGAAATATTTGCTACTCCTGGCTGTGAAAGTAATGTTAAAGAAATATATGATAAAACACATGAACTTAAAGCTGAAAGGGGAGACGAAGTAGTAATACTTAATCAATTCTCTGAGTTTACTAATTCATTATGGCATTATCATGTTACAGGGCGCGCTATGGAAGAAGTCTTTCTTAAAGAAAGAAGACAAGAAGATCATATAACAGCAGCATTCCTTACCCAAGGCTCTGCAGGAACATTAGGTTCTACCGAATACCTTAGAAAGAAATATCCTACTATTAAAGTAGGAGCTGGCGAAGCACTACAATGCCCTACATTATTGTTTAATGGTTATGGCGGACATAGAATAGAAGGTATAGGCGATAAACATGTACCATGGGTTATGAATATGAAAAATATCGACTTGGTAGCTGGAATAGATGATGAACCTAATATTCGTATTATGAGATTATTTAATGAATCAGCAGGACATACGGTTCTTAAAGCTAATGGTGTGCCAGCTGAAATAGTTGATAAACTGCATCTTTTAGGTATTTCTTCTATAGCTAATATTATGGGGGCAATTAAAATGGCTAAATATTATGAAATGAATGAAAATGATTGTATATTCACTGTAGCTACTGATAGTATGGAAATGTATCAATCAAGAATTAAAGAAGCAAATGAAAAATACGGCACTTATACTAATGTTGATGCTGAAGTTGATTATAAAGGTAAACTAATGGATATAGGTACTGATTTTATTATTGAAACAACTTATTTAGATAAAAAACGTATGCATAATCTTAAATACTTTACTTGGATTGAGCAACAAGGTAAAACTGTAGAAGAAATTAATGATCAATGGTACAACGATAAATATTGGGATAATCATTATTCTATAGCTGATGAAATGGACGAAAAAATTATTGAATTTAATGAAAGAACAGGATTAATAAAGAAATACATTTAACTGTGTTAAATGTATTCTAATTATTAACTTAATTAAAACTTTTTAGAAAA
>DAOTOD010000348.1:0-1983 GCA_035451165.1 Bacteroidales bacterium | reverse complement strand
ATAACTTTCCATACGTAGCTACTGCTCACCATCGCGATGACCAAGTAGAAACTTTTATGATTAACTTAATACGTGGAGCTGACTTTAAAAGCCTAAGTGGCATAAAACCTGTCTCGGGTAAAATTATACACCCTCTATTATTTGCCACAAAACAAAATATTATAGAATATGCTACTAAAAAACAATTAACACATAGAGAAGATATAAGCAATCAATCTGATAAATATCTTAGAAATAAAATAAGACATAACTTATTACCACTAATGGAACAAATTTATCCTGGAGCAATTAATTCTATTATATTAGCAACTCAAAAAATCTCGGATACCTACGAAATAATCAATAGTAATGTTGAAAAAGAATCTAAACAATGTATTAGTAAATACAATGGCTTTACTGAAATTGATATTGATAAACTACTAAAACTAAAACCTTTAAGATTATATTTACATGAATTTATTAAACCTTATGGTTTTAATTATGAAACAACAATAAAAATTATAGCTGCTATTAAAAAAAATCCAGGTAAACTTTTTTTCTCTACTTCACACCAATTACTTATAGATAGAAATAAAATAATTATTTATACTAAAAATAATATAACCAATAATATTGATGAAAAAATATTAATAAATGCAAACACCAGCATTTGCAATCATCCTGTTAAACTGCATTTTTCAATTATACCGAAAACTAATAACTTTAAAATTCCTTCTTCTAATAATATTGCATGCTTAGACTATGATAAATTAAAGTTCCCTCTAATAATAAGAAAATGGAAACATGGAGACAAGTTCAAGCCACTAGGAATGATTTTTTTTAAAAAAATCAGTGACTTTCTAATAGATAAAAAAGTACCTTTAATATTAAAAAAAAATATATATGTAATGTGTTCAAATGAAAATATTGTATGGGTAGTAGGTATGAGAATTGATAACAGGTATAAACTCACTGATACAACGAAAAACGTATTCTTTTGTGAAATAATCAACTAATAATTATAATTAAATAATTATGCTAAATTTGATTAACCTAAAATAAAATGTTATGAAAAAATTTGTTATACTATTATTATTAGCTTTAACAAATAATCTTTTTATTTATGCTCAATTACAAAGCCCTGTTGAATGGACAACATCTATTCAATATCTAGAAAATAACGAAGCTGAAATTTTATTTAAAGCAAAAATAGAAGACAAATGGCATATATATGCCGCTTCAAGTAATCCTAAAGGTTCAATGCCACTATCCATAAATTTTGAAACAAATAAAAATTTTAAACTCATAGGTACATTGAAAGAACCTAAACCTATAGAAGAATTTGATGAAATTTTTAAAGTAAACGTAAAATATTTTAAAGAAAAAGTAACTTTAAAACAAAAAATTCAAATCTTATCACCCAAACCCTTTAATATTAAAGGTACTATAGAATATCAAGGATGTATCGAAGGTATGTGTATACCAGGCAGTTATGACTTTGAAATAAATATAAAAGGCGCAAATAATTTAGCATATAATAATGATACTTCTAACCTAGCTACTCAAAATAATCAAATAAATAATGCTATTAATGCTAATAAAATAACAGATACTTCTACTACCCAGTCGGCTAATATTTTGAACAATATAAAAGATATGTCTTTATGGTCATTATTATTATTTGCTTTTATAACAGGATTAGCTGCTATCTTAACTCCTTGTGTATTCCCAATGATACCTATGACAGTTAGTTTTTTTATGCATTATACTGAAAAAAAAGTAAAAGCTAAGCTACAAGCTTTAATATTTGGTATATCAATAATAGTAATATATACTACCATAGGTACTATTGTAGCTATAACTTTAGGAGTTAATTTTGCAAACTGGTTAAGTACTCACTGGCTACCTAACATTTTATTCTTTTTATTTTTTACCCTATTTGCTGCATCGTTCTTAGGAATGTTCGAAATAACTCTACCTAATTGGTTAATAAATAAATCAGAT
>DAOTOD010000347.1:0-1988 GCA_035451165.1 Bacteroidales bacterium | reverse complement strand
AGGGCAACAAAGTATGGTGGAAACATGGTCGCATAATAGTCGATTAATTTCTTCAGGCATAGATTTATTATATGAACGTAATCCAGCTTCAATATGAATTATAGGAATATTTAATTTAGAAGCTGCAATAGAGCCAGCCAATGTACTATTAGTGTCTCCAAATAATACAATAGCATCAGGGCGATCTTGTAGTAATATTTTTTCTATTCCTTCTATCATTTTACCCGTCTGACTACCATGAGTATTAGAGCCTATATTTAAGTTATAATCAGGTAAAGGAAGTTCTAGTTCATTTATAAAAATTTCTGACATATTTTGATCATAATGTTGCCCTGTATGGAGTATTTTTTCAGATATTAAATTTTTAAAATCATTTTTTATAGCTCTGCTTAAAGCTGCTGCTTTTATAATTTGTGGTCTTGTACCTATAACTACAAGTATTTTAATCATTTAAGAAGCAATTAAATTAAAATAAAGAGATAAAAAAATTATTGCCAATAATTCAAAAGGTAAAAATAGGGAAAATTTATAATTAAAAAATTGTTTTATAACACTCCTTCGTCAGCAAAGCTTTTGTATGAATTATCTCCTATAATTAGATGATCTATTATTTTTAAATCGAGATACTCCGCACCTTTTTTCAATTTTTGTGTAAGATTAATATCTGCTTCACTAGCTATTAAATTACCTGAAGGGTGATTATGGCATAAAATTATACTTTCTGCTCTGTTTTCAATAGCTATTTTAAAAATTTTTTTAATATCAACTATAGCACCAGTAAATCCACCTACACTAATAAGATATTTATTTATAATTCTATTCGCTCTATTTAATAATAGTATCCAAAATTCTTCAGACGTTTTACCAGCTAAATAAGGATATATATATTCAAACACTTGTTTACTATTTTTTATAGTAAGAGGTTTGGAAGCTTTCTCATTAAGGTAGCGTTTGCCTATTTCGATAGCAGCTATTATATTAATAGCTTTTGCTATACCTATGCCTTCATATCTCATTAAATCATTATGATTAAGAGTAGATAATTTTATAAGACTATTATTATTATCAGCTAAAAGTGCTTTAGCTATTTCGAAAGCTGACTTATTTTTTGAGCCTGAACCTATTATAAGTGTTATTAATTCAACAGTACTCATTGCTAAAGCTCCCTTAGCAATCATTTTTTCTCTTGGTTTATCGTCTTCTGCCCAATATCTTATAGAATTAGATTTATGAATTAATGGCATAAAAAAGGCTTTTCGATATGAAAAGCCTAAAAATAAAGCGCTCTTATGTACACTAATATTTACTATTCAGCCATCAAGTTAACCTTTTTAGTAAGTTTTGACTTCAAGTTAGCAGCTTTGTTTTTGTGTATAATAGATTTTTTAGCCATTTTATCAATCATTGATACTATTTTAGGGAGAGCTGCTAAAGCTTCGTTTTTTCTTTGAAGATTACGAAATTTTTTAATTGCATTACGCATAGTTTTAGCATAATATCTTCTTCTTATTCTTCTAACTTCATTAGAACGAATTCTTTTAAGTGCTGATTTATGATTAGCCATAACATTAATTTTTTTTGTAGTCCGTAGGGGAATTGAACCCCTGTTACCAGGTTGAAAACCTGATGTCCTAACCCCTAGACGAACGGACCTTTTTTATATTAAGCTGCAAAAGTATAAAAAAAAAAAATATCTCAAACTTTTAAGTAAAAAATTTTAGTCAGTTATTTTATTAAAGTTGCTTAAATATTAATTTTCTAAATAGTTAAAATGATATTGAATTAAACCATCTAAAGGATTTTGTAAAATATCTTTTATAAAGAAACCATTATTAGAAATTATTTTACTTAATATATCTTTAAAATAAAAAGCCACGGACCCTGTTATTTTTAAATTGTAATGATTAAACGTCTTATATTTTTGTAAATATTCTGAAACAAATAATTTAAAAGCTTTTTCAAGAAGATGATATATAAATTTATCATTG
>DAOTOD010000346.1:0-1988 GCA_035451165.1 Bacteroidales bacterium | reverse complement strand
AAGTATTATGTTGAGATATAAATCGAGCAAAGTGTTTTTAATTGCATATATAAACTGTTTAATATAAATTTTGTATAAAAGATTTGATAGGAGAATAGGAGCTGTAAGTTTCAAGCTATTGAAAAATAAGCTTATTTAAAAATTCAATTTAAATAAATACAATTCTTTTTATTATAAGTTCATCATCTAAATACATATGGAGAATATAAACACCAGGTGTATAATTGACATTGCTCGAATAAATATTTATTGAATAATTGCCTTGTTTAAATAGTTTTTGTGGTAAAATTGTTGATATTTTTTCTCCAGTAACGTTATACAAATCTATTTTAATTTTAGAGGTTCGTTGTATAGAAAAGAATAAGGTTGCATTTTCATTGAATGGATTAGGAGCAATATAAATATTGTTGGTAATAGTATTTTCTGATATACCAACGGTACTAATATTAACATTTTGTGAGATACTATCAGTACCGCAGGAGTTGGAAGTATACAATATTACTGTATAGTTACCTGCAGAATTATAAGTATGAGTAGGAGATGTAGCATTTGAATAATCACCATCTCCAAAATCCCAGTAATATGTTGTTGCATTTAATGAATTATTAATAAAATTAACATTATTACCATTTATATTAGCATAAAATGAAGGTATAGTAGGTGCTTCTACAGTGATACTAGCAGAATCTTTTGCAACACAGGCATTAGCGGAAGACACATTATAATATATTGTAAAAGTACCAGGTCCTGTAATTTGCGGATCAAATATTCCGTTAATTGAATCTATTATTCCTGGTCCTGACCATATTCCTCCTGGTGTATTTGCAGTTAAAGTTTG
Source organism: Bacteroidales bacterium (assembly GCA_035451165.1). Lineage (GTDB taxonomy): Bacteria > Bacteroidota > Bacteroidia > Bacteroidales > JAKIYJ01 > JAKIYJ01. The sequence continues at coordinate 1,150 of DAOTOD010000346.1, read as the reverse complement.
TGGGGAGCTATTTTGACATATTTGATGAATAAATGAAATTGTAGGATCTGGCCCTGATATAGCTAAAGCAAAAGAAGGAGGGTTAAAGTTATTCCATTTTATTATGCTAATTTGGCTTAATTGAGGTGATTGTAAATAAATTAAGCTACTTGGAGCAGCTGTATTTTGCCACTGAGCAGGTGTACCTTGCCAGTGAGTTATTTTATCGAAAGCCCCATCTGTAAGAGAATCAAAGAAAAAAGTAAGTTGGACATGTCCTAAATTACTTGATTTTCGTTCAATGTGATGATAAAAATTACTATTTACAAGGCATATAGTATTTTCTTTGTTATTTATATCAAATCCGTCTATTGTAGCATCATAGTCGACTAATTTTACTTTAAAAGTGTCGGGATTAGCATTAGGGCTAGTAATTATAACAGGCCGATAATATGAATTTAAATTAGGGCTTCCCGTAGGAAAAACATAATTACCTTGTTGAGCTATAGCTCTTGTTATGAATCCTGAATTATTACAATTTATGTATCCGTAAGTTCTTATAATAGCTGATGTATCTATATTATCTATATATAAAGTATGATTACTTATATTGAATTCTTTGTCTTTTAAGTTTAATTGTCCTTTAATTCTTACATCAGTGTTTAAATATTTTGTTCCTGAACCATCAAGCGAAAGATTATTAAAATGTGGTATGCTTGTGCCATCTATTTGCTGGTTTGCTCCTGCCATTATAACTGTAGCGTTGCCTGAGTTTTGAAATAAATTGTTTGAAGCAGTGTTTATAATATTACCTGTTAAATAAATAGTATCTTCGTTAATAAAAATACCTACATTTTGGTTTATTAAATCTCCATTTAAATATAATTTACTACCAGAAGTAATAGTAATTATTCCACCGTCATTAATAAGAAAATTCTGAGCAATTATATTTAAATAGCTTGTTAATAATAATAAAGATGATAATAACAAATATTTTAAGCGTATCATTTTAATTTTTTTAATGTTGTAAAAATAATAAAAAAAATAAAAAATAAAATGCTAAAATAAAGTTAACAAATAAAATAATTATTTAATGTTAATTTTGTAGTTAAAATAATAAATATATATATATATATATCATGAATGCTAATATTTTAAATATTTTACTTTT
>DAOTOD010000345.1:0-1992 GCA_035451165.1 Bacteroidales bacterium | reverse complement strand
CCTGTTGATATAGTACTTAATCCTTTAGGTGTGCCTTCTCGTATGAACTTAGGACAAATTTATGAAACAATATTGGGCTGGGCAGGAGCTAAATTAGGTTTGACATTTACTTCCCCTATATTTGATGGAGCTACTTTGGAACAAATTAATGAATATATGAAAAAAGCCGGCTTACCTGAAAATGGGAAGGTTTATTTGTATGATGGAGGTACAGGAGAACGGTTTGACCAACCTGCTACTGTAGGATATATTTATATGATGAAATTGCACCATCTGGTCGATGATAAAATGCATGCTAGATCAATAGGTCCATATTCTCTTATTACTCAACAACCACTAGGCGGAAAAGCACAATTCGGAGGACAAAGGTTTGGAGAAATGGAAGTATGGGCCCTCGAAGCTTTTGGAGCAGCTCATATATTACAAGAAATACTTACAGTAAAATCTGACGATGTCGTGGGAAGAGCGAAAGCTTATGAAGCTATTGTTAAAGGGGATACTATGCCTACACCTGGTATACCAGAATCTTTTAACGTACTCGTGCATGAACTCACAGGTTTGTGTTTAAATATTACTTTTGAATAATAATATATTTAAATTATTACAACTTTGTAAAATTTGAGTGTTAATTTTTGGAATAAAAAGAAAAAATAATATATGGCCTTTAGAAAAGAAAATCCAACAAAAAGTGTATTTTCGTCTATTTCAATAAGCCTTGCCTCACCTGAAACTATTCTTGAAAGATCATGGGGAGAAGTACTTAAACCAGAAACTATCAATTATAGAACTTATAAACCAGAACGTGATGGCTTGTTTTGTGAAAGAATTTTTGGTCCCGTTAAAGACTGGGAATGTCATTGTGGTAAATATAAGCGAATAAGATATAAAGGAATAGTATGTGATCGCTGTGGTGTTGAAGTTACCGAAAAAAAAGTTAGAAGAGAAAGAATGGGACATATTCAACTAGTTGTCCCCGTCGCTCATATATGGTTCTTTAGATCTTTACCTAATAAAATAGGAGCTTTGTTAGGTTTGCCTACTAAAAAATTAGATGCTATAATATATTATGAAAAATATGTAGTCATTCAACCAGGAATTAAAGAAGCTGATGGAATTTCTTATATGGACTTCTTATCGGAAGAGGAATATTTTCAAATAATTGATACTTTACCTCCTGAAAATCAACACTTGGATGACTCAGACCCTAATAAATTTATTGCTAAAATGGGGGCTGAAGCTATATATGATTTACTAGCACGCATAGATTTAGATGAGTTATCTTATACACTACGTCATAAAGCTAATAATGAAACTTCTCAACAACGTAAACAAGAAGCTCTTAAAAGACTTAAAGTTGTTGAAGCATTCAGAGAAGCTCAAACAAGAGCTGAAAATAGACCTGAATGGATGATAGTTAAAGTAGTGCCCGTTATACCACCCGAATTAAGACCTTTAGTCCCACTAGATGGTGGAAGATTTGCTACTTCGGACCTTAATGATTTATATAGAAGAGTCATCATTAGAAATAATAGACTGAAAAGACTTATTGAAATTAAAGCTCCTGAAGTGATATTGAGGAATGAGAAACGCATGCTACAAGAAGCTGTAGACTCTTTATTTGATAATTCAAGAAAAGTTAATGCTGTAAAAACGGAATCTAACAGGGCGCTTAAATCACTTAGCGATAGTTTGAAGGGGAAACAGGGACGATTCCGTCAAAACTTACTCGGGAAACGTGTTGATTATTCGGGACGTTCTGTAATCGTTGTAGGGCCTGAACTTAAACTTAATGAATGTGGGCTGCCTAAAGAAATGGCATCAGAACTATTTAAGCCATTTATTATAAGAAAAATGCTCGAAAGAGGCATAGTTAAAACAGTTAAATCTGCTAAAAAAATCGTTGATAGAAAAGATCCTGTAGTATGGGATATATTGGAAAATGTATTAAAAGGTCATCCTGTATTGCTTAATCGTGCACCAACTTTGCATAGG
>DAOTOD010000344.1:0-2003 GCA_035451165.1 Bacteroidales bacterium | reverse complement strand
ATAGTCCAGTTTCGTGACCTGTAAAGGCAGCAAAAATATAGTTATATTTTTTATTAGTGAGTAGTTGTATAGACTTAGCTATTTCGATTAGCATAGCTATACCACTAGCGTTATCATCAGCTCCTTTATGTATTTTTGTTTGATTGATGCTTCTTGAATATTTGCAACCTTGACCAAGGTGGTCATAGTGTGCACATATTAAAATCCAATTATTATAATTGTTATAATGGTTATTAATTATATAGCCTAATATATTTTTTGAATAGGCAGTATCTCCTTTACAAGTTATTACATTTACTGTTTGTTCATATAAACAGGTGTCGCATGTTTGGAGATTTAATTGTTTAAACGTATTTGACAGCCAGTTTGCAGTTTTTTCAGAGCCTTCTTTACCTGCTTCTCTACCTTCTAATGAGTCAGAAGTTAAAATATTAATATATTTTTTAAAATTGTTTTTAGTATTTAAGTTATTATTTTGAGTAAGTACATTTTGATAGTTAATAGAATATATAAAAATAAAGTAAAGGATAATTTTTCTTATAATTAAAGTCATTTTACAATTATTTTCTAAAACTATTCCATCCTTGAGCAGTTATAGGTTGCATGGAGCCATTATTAGTTATTAAGTTTATTCCTTCGGCAGCTTCTGTAATATGTCCAATAATGCTTATACCGGGGATGTCTTTAATTTTGTTGTAATCACTTTGTTTAATAGTAAATAGTAATTCATAATCTTCTCCTCCGTGTAATGCTGCTATAATAGGGGAGATATTAAATTCTTCTATAGCCATCACAGTCGTTGGGTCTATGGGTATTTTTTCTTCATATATTTTACAACCTTTATTTGAATTGGTACATATATGAATAAGTTCTGATGCTAATCCATCTGATATATCGATCATAGCTGTGGGTTTAATGTGATAATCTTTAAGCAAGCGAATAATATCTAGACGAGCTTCGGGTTTAAGCTGTCGCGATATTATATATTCATTACCTTGTAAATCGGGTTGTTCATTAGGATGAATAAGAAAAGCTTTTTTTCTCTTTCTAGTAGAAGTAGTCCTACATATGCAGCTCCTAAATCACCTGTTACACATATTAAATCGCCTTCTTGGGCAGTATTTCGGTAAACGATATCTTTTTCTTTAGCTTCACCTATAACAGTAATAGAAATAAATAAACCTTTTTTACTTGAAGTAGTATCACCTCCTATAATATCTACATTATATTTTTTACAGGCTAATTTTAAACCTTCGAAAAGTTCAACACAAGCTTCTACAGAGAATTTAGCTGATAAAGCAATTCCTATAGTTAGGTGAGTAGGGTTACCATTCATTGCTATAATATCTGAAAAATTAGCTATAGCTGCTTTATAACCTAAGTGCTTTAAGGGAGTGTATATTAAGTCAAAATGTATACCTTCTACTAGTAAATCTGTTGAAATAAGGATTTTTTTATCCGTAATGTCAATAACAGCTGCATCGTCTCCTACGCCTTTAATAGTAGTTTTATTTATATATTTAATATTTTGTGTAAGTTTATTGATAAGACCAAACTCTCCTAATTCTGATAAAGGGGTAAGATGTTTATCTGACAAGTCATTCATAATTATTAAGTTAAATATATTAATATATTTAGTGCAAAGGTAAATTATTCAATTTGATTTTTGAAAAAACAGGAATAATTTGTTTGCTACTTATGATGATAATACTTCTTGTAATATTTTATGAGAATTTAATTGTTCTATATTAGGTAAGTGCATTTTATAATATTGAATTAGTGTAGTTAACAATTCATTTCTTGTTAAAGGGTTTAATAATATATTAATAGTAGGATAACAATTATTTTCTATATTATTTAAGATTTTATGAAATATTAATGATAGTGAGGAGTTCATATAATTGTTATTTTCAGGTATTTTATTAGTGAATAAGCCTTCAGCCAGGTTAAAATATTTATTGTTTTCAGAATAGTTATTATTAGGTTTAAATCCCAAGTAATAT
>DAOTOD010000343.1:0-2022 GCA_035451165.1 Bacteroidales bacterium | reverse complement strand
TTACACAATAACAGGCCTTTGTGGTTCAAACGATACTACTATAATAAAAGTTATGCCAGTACCTGAAGTGTCCTTTAATAAACAAGACGAAAGTTGCTTAAATGCAAACGATGGGAAAGCTACTATAAATATATCAGGAGGTGTTCCTCCTTACATTATCAAATGGAATAATGATTGCGAAGGAATATTTCAAAGTAATTTAGCCCCCGGGAATTATTATGTTATTGTTACAGATAGTAATAATTGCCAAGAAAACATAAGTTTTTATATAGAACCTTCTTATGAATATTGTTCTAATCCTCACATTGTTATACCAAATATTTTCTCACCTAACAATGATGGGAAAAATGACATTTTATATGTAAGAGGATATGGTATAGAAAGTATTCATTTCATGATTTACGATAGATGGGGAAATAAAGTATTTGAAAGTTATTCGATAACTGAAGGATGGAATGCTAATAATTATCAAGTTGGAACTTATGTTTATTATGTAGAAGCTACATTAATTAATGGGAAAACTATTAAAGAAAATGGTACAATCACCTTAATAAGGTAAATATTATTTCTCTAAAATCTGATATTTTATGGAAACATTAAATTTTTTTGGTATAGAAGAACATATTTTTATGTGGATAGTATTACCAATTATGATTTTTTTATCTCGGATTATAGACCAAACTTTTGGTACTTTAAGATTAATTTTTGTCTCAAAAGGGCTAAAATATCTTGCTCCTATAGTAGGTTTTTTTGAATCAACAATTTGGTTAATAGCTGTTAGTCAAATCATTAAAAACTTAGACAATGCTGTATGTTTTATCGCTTATGGATTAGGCTTTGCAACCGGTAACTATGTTGGTATGTGGCTCGAAGAAAAAATTTCTATTGGAACAATTTTAGTAAGAATTATTCCTAAATACGACACTACTGTTCTTATTAATAAACTAAAAGCTAGTAATTTTGGGTTCACTTTAGTAAATGCAACTGGAAGTACAGGAGACGTCAAAATAATATTTTCTATTATAAAGAGAAAAGACGCAAGCCAATTAATAAACCTAATAAATGAATACAATCCTAATTCTTTTTACACTATAGAAGAAGTAAAAACAGTTAATGAAGGAGTATTTAGAAGCAGTTCTAAAAAAAGTTTTTTTAAATTTGCTTTAGGGTTAAAGAAATACAAATAAACTATTTATTTTTAATTCTCATTCCATAAAATGATCTATAATCAAAAATATTAAACCCAAATAATTAGAATAAGATTTATTCATATTAATAGCTATTTCTACTGCAAGTAAACCAAATAAAGTAGAAAATTTAATAATTGGATTTAAAGCCACAGCTGCTGTGTCTTTATAGGGGTCTCCTACTGTATCACCTATAACTGTAGCAGCATGAAGATCTGTATTTTTTTCTTTTAGCTCGACTTCAACAACTTTTTTAGCATTATCCCATGCACTACCTGAATTAGCCATAAAAAGAGCTTGAAACAATCCAAATATAGCAAGTGATATTAAATAAGAAACAAAAAAGTTAGAATCAAAAAATGCAAAAGCTATTGTAATAGAAAAAATAACACCAAAAATATTTACCATGCCCGATTGAGCATATTTAGTGCATATTTTAACCACTTCTTTTGAATCCTTAATGTTAGCCTCATTTTTATCCAACTTTATTTTTGTCTTAATATATTTAACTGCTCTATATGCACCAGCTGTAACTGCTTGTATAGAAGCCCCTGAAAACCAATAAATTATTGCTCCTCCTGCTACAAAACCTAATATTATAGGAGCATCAGTAAGGCTAATTTCCAAAATACCATTAGATTTTAAAAGTAATATTATGGAAAATATCATAGTTGTAGCACCAATAACAGCAGTACCTATTAGCACTGGTTTTGCAGTAGCTTTAAAAGTATTACCAGCAGAGTCATTAGCTTCTAAATGGTGTTTCCCTGTTGTAAAATTAGGTTCAAAACCGAAATTTTTATTTATATCTTCTTTAATATTATCAATTTTTTCG
>DAOTOD010000342.1:0-2023 GCA_035451165.1 Bacteroidales bacterium | reverse complement strand
TCATGGAGAATGAGTGCAGGACCTTCTAATTGGGACGCAGCTTGGGTTTTTGTTAAATATAAAGTACAAGGTCAAAACTGGCAACATGCAACTTTGTCAACTAATGCTTCTCATTATTCTTTTAATACAAGCCTTTCTATTCCATCTGCTATGACTTTTTATCCAGCTTCTGATGGCAAAGGTGTGTTTATTTATCGCTCCGCTGATGGTACCGGTAACATTGATCTTAAAGATGTATTGCTACGTTGGAACTATGGAACCGATGGAGTCTCCGATGGAGCTAATCTCCAAATCCAAGTATTCGCTATTGAAATGGTTTATATACCTACTGGACCATTCTTTATAGGTGATGGCAATATCTCTACTCCTCCTTCAACAAAAGGCTTTACAATAAATAATCAGGGAAATAATCTTCCTTACCTTGTTACTAGCGAAAATGCTATTACTTTTATTAGCTCTTCAAGCACAAGCACTACTAGTGTCTATAATCCTGCTTATACATCAGGGTATACTTTACCTGCTTCCTTCCCTAAAGGATATGAAGCTTTTTATATTATGAAATATGAAATATCTCAAAAACAATATGTTGATTTTTTTAATACTTTACCTAATGATGCTACTCGTAGTAATCGTAATTTGGGATGTAATAGCTCTTCTACTTCCGAAACTAATAGAAATAACTTCTATTGGAGTGGCCAGGTCAATGATGATGCTATACTTACCAATGGTAAAAGTGGAGACAGAGCCTGTAACTACCTGCACTTTGCCGATGGTTGTGCTTTCGCTGATTGGGCAGCATTACGCCCTATTACTGAACTTGAATTTGAAAAAGCTAGCCGTGGTTGTGACCTAACTAACCCCGGCAATCCTGTACCTATATTCCCTGTTAATGGTGAGTATGCATGGGGTAGTACTGCCATAAATAATGTAGGTTCTCTTGTAAACGATGGAACTGCCAATGAAGGTCTTCCCAGCCCTTTAACAAACCAAGCTAATGCACAATATAGTGGAACTTCTATATCAGGCCCTTTGCGTAATGGTATTTTTGCTGCTAAAGGCTGGACTACTGACCAAAGAAAACAGTCTGGGGCGTCTTATTATGGAGTAATGGAACTTAGTGGAAACCTAGCTGAATGGGTTAAACCTACTTATGCTTGTAATTCTGGTAGTTATAATTTTACAGGTAATAATGGAGATGGTGTACTCTCAGCTAATTCTAATGCTAACCAGTCATACTGGAATGGTAGTTATAGTGAGGTTGCTTTAAGTAATGACTGGTATTTCGCTTTAAAAGGAGGTGGTTATGCTTCGCCTTCAAGTGAACTTAGAACATCTGATAGAAGCTCATCTATGTTTTCAACAAGTTGTTATAGTGGTAGTGGTCGTTCATCTGATAGGGGCTTTCGCTGCGGTCGTCGTCCTTAAAAGAGTTTTATTTGAAATTTTACAACAATGAAAAATTCTTTTAAGAATATAAGGATACCTCCTTTACTTATGTTTATGATATTTATATTAGTAAGTAAAGGTGGTAACGGACAAACAGTTACAGGCTTTTCTGGAGCAGCAAGCTTTGAACAAAACATATTATACTGGGATAAATTTACTGCAAGTACACCTATAGGCTATGAAATATATTGGCAAACTTCACCAGGCGTTACTTTATCAAGTAATATGATACCTTCTAATGGAATTAACGTTAGTTTAGTCCATACAGGTTTAACTCCAGGTGTTACTTATTACTATGCTATAAGAGTTGTTATGGCTGGGCCTCAGTATTCTTTATTGTCAAATGAAATTGCTGTTACGCCTTTGTCACCAAATAATTTGTTTGCAGGTGGGGTAGGAGATGGACATAATGCTCATTTAACTTGTAATATGGATATGAATGGTAATGTTATATCTGTTGCCCCCACAGGGCTTTCTGCTGCACCAGCTCCAGGTTCAAATTATATATACTGGAATTTTGTCCCAGGGGCCACATCTTATACTTTGCAATGGCAACAGACATTAATTTTACCACAGG
>DAOTOD010000341.1:0-2024 GCA_035451165.1 Bacteroidales bacterium | reverse complement strand
TAAATAAAAATTGAAATACTTTTGCAAATAGGTTGAAAAATAAATTAGGAGTTTTTTAAACATGGGACTTTTTTCTTTTCTTACAAAAGAGATAGCTATTGATTTAGGTACAGCAAACACAATTATAATTTGTAATGATAAGGTTGTAGTTGATGAACCTTCTATTGTTGCTATTGATAGGCGTACTAATAAAATCATAGCTGTAGGTAAAAAAGCTATGATGATGCATGGTAAAACACATGAAAATATTAAGACTATAAGGCCCCTAAAAGATGGGGTTATAGCCAATTTTCAATCGGCTGAACATATGATAAGAGAAATGATCAAGATGATTTCGCCTAAACGACCACTTTTTTCCCCATCTCTTAGAATGGTTATATGTATACCTTCGGGTATTACAGAGGTTGAAGAGCGTGCTGTTCGTGATTCAGCCGAACAGGCTGGAGCTAAAGAAGTAAGATTGATATACGAACCAATGGCAGCTGCGATAGGTATTGGGATTGATGTACTAGAACCACAAGGGAATATGATAATAGATATAGGTGGTGGTACAAGCGAAATAGCTGTTATTGCACTTGGAGGGATAGTTTGTAGTACTTCTATTCGAATTGCAGGAGATGATTTTAATGAAGATATCGAAACTTATATGCGCCAACGTCATAATATAAGCATAGGAGAACGTACAGCTGAGAGAATTAAAATTGAAGTAGGAGCTGCTATGACGGAAATAGATAATCCTCCACCAGATTTAGCAGTACATGGTAGGGATATGTTGACAGGTATACCTAAAGAAATAAAAGTTAATTATGCTGAAATAGCAACAGCCTTAGACAAATCTATTACTAAAATTGAAGCTGCTGTTTTAAATACACTAGAATTTACTCCTCCTGAATTATCGGCTGATATTTATAGAACTGGTATTTACCTTGCAGGTGGTGGTTCATTGCTCAGAGGACTGGCTAAGAGAATTTCAATGAAAACACAATTGCCCGTCCATGTTGCTGAAGACCCTTTACGTGCTGTGGCACGTGGTACAGGAATAGCTCTTAAGAACTTCGATAAGTTTACTTTCTTGATTAAGTAACCTAGATATAAGTTTAATAATATTAAAATAATTATTGAAAGTAAATAATTAAACCTTTTATAATGATTTCATTTTTATTACTGTAATGCTATGCGAACTTTATTTCAATTTCTATTAAAACATAATTATTTTATATTATTTTTAATTTTAGAAACTATAGCTTTTGTATATATTATAAAAAGTAATAATTATCAACATTCTATTTTTATAAGCTCTGCAAATAATATAACAGGAAAAATTTTAGAAACCGCAAATAATATTGACCAGTATTTTAAATTACGTAAAATAAATGAAATTTTAGCAAAAGAAAATGCTTATTATAAGTCATTGTCGAAAAATTCTTATATAATTACTGACAATCGCGAATTTTTTGTTAATGATACGCTTTATAGGCAACAATATAAGTATATAGTAGCAAAAGTTATTAATAATTCAGTTAATAAACGTAATAATTATTTAACTTTAAATAAAGGCTATAAACAAGGAATTAGAAAAGATATGTCTGTTATTACTTCAAATGGTATAATAGGTATAGTAGCTAATGTGTCTGAAAATTTTTCTTCTGTTATTTCTGTTTTACACGAAAAAACTAGAATAGTAGCTCAGATAAAAAAAAATTCTTATCCCGGCACTTTGTTATGGGATGGTAAGAACTGTAAATATGCTATACTTAAAAATATACCTACTCATGTAGATGTTAAACAAGGAGATACTATAATTACAGGTAGTTATTCTAACTTATTTCCTGAAGGTATATTAATAGGAACAGTGGCTGATGTTAATAATAAAAAAGGTGATGATTTTCTTAATATAAAAGTTTTATTTTCAATAGATTATAGAACTATAACTTGGGTTTATGTTGTGAATGATTTGATGAAAGAAGAAATTAATAAACTTAGACAAAGCACTGAAATAGAATGATAAAAATTATATGGTATAA
>DAOTOD010000340.1:0-2046 GCA_035451165.1 Bacteroidales bacterium | reverse complement strand
ACAAATATTAAAGTTAAATCCATATTACATTGCTGCATATTATAATTTAGGTATTATATATTATAGTATGAAAAATTATGAAGAGGCTGCTATTGCTTATAAACAAGTTGTGGACTTGAAGCCAGATTTTCCTGAAGCACATAATAATTTAGGGGGCACATATAAAATACTTGGAAAAATTGAGGATTCAATTAGGGAACTAACCACAGCAATTAAACTGAAACATGATTATGCTGAAGCCTATAATAATCTTGGAAATATTTATTATGATATTGGTAAATATGATGAAGCTATTGAAAATTATTCAAGAGCGATTTATTATAAACCAAGCCTTCCTGAAGCATATAACAATATGGGAAATGCATATAAATCTTTGGGGAAATTTCAGGAAGCAGAAGTGGCTTTAAAGAAAGCTATAGAATTAAATCCTCTTTTGCCTGAAGCATACAATAATCTTAGCATTGTAATGAGTAAACTAGGTAAATTAGAAGAAACATTTAAATATTTAGATAAAGCTTTAGAATTAAATCCTGATTATGCAGAGGCTTTGAACAATTATGGGTTGGCTTTAAAAAATAGCAAGGAATATCAAAAAGCTATAGATAAATTTTTAAAAGCTGTATCTATCAATCCTAAATTATCACAAGCACATTTTAACCTTGCCGAAACATTCTTGATACTTGGGAATAAGAATGAAGCAATAAAAGAACTTATTATTCTTAAAGAATTAAATATTGAACTTGCTAATAAATTAGATGTAATTATGAAAGATTATAAGTGATATTGCAATTTATCAGTTCTCATTCTAAAAACCCAATCTTTAATAGCTTGACTCAAATGATATAAAGTAGTATATTTTAAAGTGTTTTTATAAATTAAGAGTATTTAGATGCGTTATTACAATAGTAATGATTATTATAGTCCAAGAGGATTTGGTGGCTTTAGTTTATTTCCCCCAGTGATTAAAATGTTATTGATCACTAATATTGGTTTATACATTTTGCAAATTTTTTTAAGTAGTTATACAATAGATGATATTCCACTTGAACATTATGTTATTAAGTATTTTGCTCTTATACCATTAGGTTATGGTTTTCGAGTATGGCAGCTTGTAACATATATGTTTTTGCATGCAGATTTTACCCATGTTTTCTTTAATATGTTTGCTTTGTGGATGTTTGGTGTTGAATTAGAACAGGTATTAGGTTCTAGAAAATTTACTATTTTTTATTTTGCGTGTGGTATTGGAGGAGGTTTAGCTCATTTATTATTAGGACCATCATTTACTCATCCAGCACCAACAATTGGTGCTTCTGGGGCTGTTTACGGTGTTTTATTGGCTTTTGGTGTTTTATTCCCTGATAGACTTATATTTTTGTATTTCCTTATTCCGATTAAGGCAAAGTATTTTGTTGCAATGTATATTTTGTTAGAAATTTTTGCAGTAGGCAGTAATGATCTGGTCGCACATTTAGCTCATTTAGGTGGAGCATTTACTGGTTATGTTTTTCTTTTATATGAAACAAGGAGATTTCCTTTTCATCGTCGGTTGGGTTATCGTAGAAAACCATCAAGATTTTCACGTTATGGAGATTATGACGACGAAATCGAAGAAGCTAATGTTTATGATATAAATAGCCATAGAACTATTGATGATCATTTTGTTGATGATCATGGTGAAGTTATTACGCAGGAAATGATAGATGCAATCCTTGACAAAATAAGTAAAGGTGGCTACCAAAGCCTTACACCAGAGGAGAAAAGGATACTTTTTGAAGCGAGTAAACGTTTAGATTAATCCCTTTATGAAAGAAATTTTTATGAAAAGAAAAAATACATTAAAAGTTAATGTTGGTGGAGTACCTATTGGTGGAGGTAGTTTTATTTCTGTCCAATCTATGACTAAGACAAAAACATCAGATTATATTGCTACAATTGAACAGATAAAAAGATTGGAAGCAGTTGGTTGTGATATTGTGCGGGTAACAGTAAACGATAAAGAAGCTGCAGATGCTATGCCAATAATTGTAAAAAGTGTAAATATTC
>DAOTOD010000339.1:0-2060 GCA_035451165.1 Bacteroidales bacterium | reverse complement strand
GGAGGTGTTGGAGGATCTTATAATGGGGGAACTAATCAAACTAATATTTCAGGTGTTAAAACCGGTAATGGGCAGGTTATAATAAGTTATTAAAATATTGACTGATAATGTTTATAAAATTAATAAACTCATCTTGTTGAATTAAATTATTAAATAGAAATAAAATGAAAATTCAAATTATAAGTAAATTGTTAAAAGTTTTTTTTACATTGTTTTGTTTAGTTATAACAAATATTAATTATGCACAATCTCCTGCTATTATTATAAATGGCACACCTGTTTTAGTTGATGATGCTTCAACTTTCCCTTTTTGGATTAATTCAGGCACTACACTTGAAGTAGGGAATAAAGTTAATTATATTTCAGTTATACAATATAACATAGTGCCTTCACTTGCAGGCGGTAATATTTTACAATTTGATAATGTTGTTATGGTTACAACTCAACAAACTGTACCTCAAAATAAAGTATGGAAAATAGAAGCTATAGCAAAAGATATTACTTCTAGTAATACATCAACATATCAATTCCCAACAGGTACTAATAGTCAAACTATTAGGCATGATAGTAATAATTGGGTTGCTGATTATAATATTTCTAACAATGGCATTAATGTGGGAATAGGTACATCTGCTCCTGATGCTTCTGCTAAATTAGATATTAAATCTACTGATAAAGGTATACTTATTCCCAGAGTGTCTTTAATTTCCGTAACAGATGTTACTACTGTAACTTCACCGGCAATTAGTTTATTAGTATATAATACAAATGACGCTATTATTAACGGGAATGGAGTAGGTTTTTATTATTGGAATGGTAGTACTTGGGTAAAAATAGATTCTAATAACGGGCCTTCTAATTGTTTAGAACTGGAAATGCCCCATGCAGGCACAGCTATTTATGCAGTTAATGGGTCTACAGTTAAATTGGCAGGTAATACTCCCATAAATGCTTTGGGGACATGGTCGATATTAAGTGGTATAGGAGGCAATATTATAAATCCTAATAATCCCAATAGTGATTTTACGGGCAATAATAATTCAACTTATGAACTAAAATGGACGTTTAGTTTATCAGGATGTCCTAGTGTTTCAGATATTAGTAAAGTAGTATTTTCTACGGCTAACTATCCTAATGGTAACGAGGCATATTGGACAGAAAAAAGTAATGGTTTTCGTCCGGTTACAATAGCTAATGATACTACCATATTTGTTTATGATGTTAATAATAAAATGTATAAAAATATCTCAGGTTCTTTAATTTTACTTCCAACTATTTCAAGGCAAGGGTCAGTTCAACCTGAAACTGTTAATGCTACTAATTTTTATGGTTATTTAGGTGGAAGTGCTAGTAATAATAAATTTCAATGGGATGGGTTGGCTACTCTACCTGGTAATATTTATGATGTTTATAATGTTTTTGTGAGCCCTGTTTCTCCTGTTTTAAATTATTGCCAAGTACTTCAATATAGCTATTCGGGTTTGTGTAATAGTTCGAGTAGTGATATAACATATGCTACTACAACTTTTTCTTATGCAAATACTCCTAATGGTTTAGGACCCTATAATGTTTATAATGGTGGTGATTTAATTCCTACTACTGTTACAGGTTCGTTTGGAGCACGCCGTTATTCTCAACAATCGATGGTTGGGGATGGATATAATGATTCATATTGCGTTGCTACTTATGGTAAAGGTTGGAGAATCCCTACAGATATTGAGGTCGGGAGACCTAATAATTTAAATGATAATGGTACTCCTCCTTTAAATCCAGGTTATGTTGGCACAACTAATATACAAATGTGGACAAGCACTATTGCATGCCAAAGTGGTGGAGGTACTTGCTATACTTATTATCGTCAAACATGGCGTCTAGATAATTCTTCTTATACATGGCCTTGGTCATCTGGTCAATTAGGCATTGAAACAGCAAAAAGTACAAGATGTATTTATACAGGAGGTTTATAAAATATAATAAATTTTATTAGTTTTTTAGATTTATAATATAATTACAAATTGTTAAATAAAGTTATAGCTGCCTATTGTTTTTTTACATTCTTT
>DAOTOD010000338.1:0-2076 GCA_035451165.1 Bacteroidales bacterium | reverse complement strand
TTCCCATGTTATAATTCCTCCTTCCCCTTTCCATTTGTTAAGAGTAGGGTAATATATGCCTTTAGTATTATTGATTATACTACTATCGCCTTTTGTAACACAAATAAGATTTAATGAATAAAAAATTATTTTAGGAACAGTATCATATTCAATTTTATAGTTATCCGAATTAAAATACCATTTAATAATATTAGTTTCATATAATGTATTATCAAAAAAGAAGTATTTACCAAATTCTATGTAATTAGTTAATTCATTTCTTCTAACTTTATCAGCATATAGGAGTTTATCAAGAGTTTGTTGCCAATCAATAAATATTTTTGGCGGCTTATTGCTTTTGGAAAAATTAACTAAAGCCATCAAATAATCCATAAATTGAGGATAAGGCTGAAATTTCAAAAAAAGTAAACGATTACATGTTTTTTTTACAGCATTTTGTTGTTCAATATTAAATTTACCTGCATTCCACAGTTCAGTAAACTGTTTAATAAAAGTTTTCCCTTCTTTACTTTGGTTTTTGTTAGGAGTATCAAAAAAATCAGCTAATTCTTTTAAAAATTGCACATTATCATCCGAAAATTTTTTAATTGTTTGAGAGTAAGTGTAATTATAAATTAAAAATGAAGAAAAAACTAATAATATTTTTAAAAATAATTTCATAATTAACTAATTTTTAAATATTTACATGCTACCCATTTATTTTTCTCCAGCACTTGTTTTAAAACAACACCGTTGTTATTGATTTTAGAATTTATTATTTCAATATCTTCCTTAAAAAAACCACTAATAATTAAAGTACCATATTTATTAAGTGCTTTTATATAAAATTGCATATCATTTATTAAAACATTACGATTAATATTGGCAATTATAAAATCAAATTTAACTTCAGAAGGGATATTATTTGCATCACCTAATATAATTTTAATATCATTACAATTATTAATTTTACAATTTTCAATGCAATTTTGATAGGCCCACTTATCATTATCTATGGCCCATACTTCATTAGCTCCTTTAATTTTGGCTAATATAGCAAGAACTCCTGTACCACATCCCATATCAAGGACTTTATATTTACAAAAATCACAATCAAGCATTAATTGAGCTACTAAAGAAGTTGTTTCATGATGGCCTGTCCCAAATGACATTTTAGGATTAATAATTATATCATATTTTATATTTGAAGGTAATGGATGAAAAGATGCTCTTATAGATAATTGATTAGCTATAACTATTGGATTAAAATTCTTTTCCCAGTTTTCATTCCAATTTACATTAGGTAAATCAATAGCATAAATAATAGGCTTAGATAAATTTTTAACAGTCAATGGTAAACTATTAAAAATATTATTATTATATTTTTCTTTAATAATATATGCTTTAAACTCATTTTCTGTTTCATAAAAAGAATCAAAACCTTTATCAAGTAAATAGGCCATATATATTTCTTTATCGTATTTGCTCCAGTCTTCAGAAAATTTTATTGAAATTTCTTTATATTTCATAATAAATTTACTTCTTTTTTTATAAAAAGCTTTACTTTATGATAACTATCTATTATAAACGTTATTATTAAAGCTATAATAAACATTCCTATAGAGTATATAAGAATTTGTTTAATTAATATTAATAATAATTTTGTTTGTTTGTTTAAAGTTACAGTGAATTCTTCTACTATATTCACTTGGGGTTTAAATACAACATTATAAAGCATATATTCATTTAAAGTTTTTCTAAAATTCAATTGAGGAAAAAAATAAGTAGTATCGTTAATTTGGATTTGTGTAATTGGCTTATTAACTATGTGAGCCACTTCTTTATAAAATTTATTATTATTAATGTAATATAGTAATCCTATAGTTATAGTATCACTATATTTATTAGAATTTATATATAAATCAACCCAAAAACCATTATTTTGTTTATCATAACTCCCCGATTCAATATTAACTATGGTATTGGCAGCTTCTACATTAATATTCATTTTTTTTGCAAGTGTATTAACATCTTCGTTAATATATAATTGCAAAGAATTAATTAAATCAGTAGTTATATAATTACTTATTATTCCTG
>DAOTOD010000337.1:0-2077 GCA_035451165.1 Bacteroidales bacterium | reverse complement strand
TACTAAACCTAATACAGCATCGCCTAAATATTCAAGCCTTTCATTACATATCTTTATTCCATTATGAATATATTGTGACTGTGACCTATGCCTAAAAGCTAACTGATATAATGATATATTAGAAGGATAAAAGCCCCAAAGATTATAAATAATTTTATAAAAATTCTTGTGGGAAGAAAAATTTACCTTAATTAATTTTAATAATTTCAAAAAACTATACAAAAGATTTTATTGCTTATATTTTTTGAAAATAATAGAGACATTATGACCTCCAAAACCGAAAGTATTAGTAATAGCTGCATTAACAGTACGCTTAACAGCTTTATGTGGAGTAAAATTAAGATTTGGATCTATTTCAGGATCAAGGTTAAAAAGATTAATAGTAGGAGGTATTATATCATTGTAAACAGCTAATAGCGTGGCTATTGATTCTATAGCACCCGCAGCTCCCAGCAAGTGTCCTGTCATTGATTTAGTAGAGTTAATATTTATTTTTGGAGCATAATGTCCAAAAACTTTCACAATAGCTTTAGTTTCAGCTATATCACCTAAAGGTGTTGAGGTTCCATGTGTATTAATATGGTCAATTTCTTCTGGTTGCATATTAGCATCTTCTAAAGCTAATTTCATAACCATAGCAGCGCCTATGCCTTCAGGATGAGGAGAAGTAATATGATAAGCATCAGCAGTTAAACCTCCTCCTACTACTTCAGCATAAATTTTTGCTCCTCTTTTCAGGGCGTGTTCTAATTCTTCAAGTATTAAAGCGGCTCCTCCTTCTCCTAAAACAAAGCCATCTCTATCTTTATCAAATGGGCGTGAAGCAGTTGCAGGGTCATCATTTCTAGTAGATATTGCATGCATTGCACTAAATCCACCAATACCTGCAGGATTTACAGCAGCTTCAGAGCCTCCTGTCACAAACATATCAGCTTTACCTAACCTTATATAATTAAAGGCATCAACGATTGCATTGGCAGAAGAAGCACAAGCAGAAGTAGTAGTGAAATTAGGGCCTGTGAAACCATATCTTATTGATATATGGCCAGCAGCTATATCTGCTATCATTTTAGGAATAAAAAACGGATTAAAACGTGGAGTTCCGTCACTTTTAGCAAAAGCAGTTATTTCGTCGTAAAAAGTAATTAAGCCTCCTATCCCTGAGCCCCAAATTACTCCTACTCTATCTTTATTAATAGTATCTAAGTTTAAACCAGCATCTTTGACAGCTTCTTCAGCCGAAGCTATAGCATATAAAGCATAAAGATCATATTTTCTTATTTCTTTTTTTTCTAAATATTTTTCAGCATTAAACCCCTTAACTTCACAAGCGACTTGTGATTTAAATTTTGATGGGTCAAATTTTGTAATAATTCCAGCACTTGACACTCCATTAAGCAATCCGGTCCATGTTTCTTCGACCGAATTGCCTAAAGGAGATATTGCGCCGATACCGGTTACAACAACTCTTTTTAATTCCATTAATTTTAATGTAATAAGTTAATAACTTACTTAGCGTTGTTTTCAATGTAAGCAATAGCTTCACCTACAGTACTAATTTTTTCAGCTTGGTCATCGGGAATAGCAATATTGAATTCTTTTTCAAATTCCATAATTAATTCCACAGTGTCAAGTGAATCAGCACCTAAATCGTTTGTAAAACTTGCTTCAGGTGTAACTTCTTTTTCATCAACGCCAAGCTTATCGACGATAATTTCTTTAACTCTGGTTGCGATGTCTGACATTTTTTTTATTTTTTGGTTAAACTGTTTGCAAAGAAAATTAATTTCAAATTATAAAACAAAATACTATATAATTTTTTTCAAAAAAAAAACATAAAGTATTGATAATCAATCAAATAAACTTATAATTTTTTAATATTATTTATATTGCTCTGCCAAAGCTGCAACAGGTTTTAATCCTAAATAGTTACCTTCTTGTATAGCTGTTAAAACAGCCCCTCCTCCTGTAAACATATAATAAGAAGCATCTTCAATAGCATTAAGGTATATTCCTGGTAATAAATTTTCAAATTCTTGTAAAGTATCTCCTCCACCAAAAAGTTTTTTTGCATTTT
>DAOTOD010000336.1:0-2104 GCA_035451165.1 Bacteroidales bacterium | reverse complement strand
AAATTATAACTCATTATTCTTATGGATATGCAACTCAACTTGTTGTGCTAAACGATAAAGGTGAAATTGATACAGTTTATGCTGCTCACGATGCAGGACATATAATGAATCCACTTATGTTTGAAGGACAAATAGAAGGGGCTGTTCATATGGGGCTAGGTTATGCTCTTACAGAAGATTTACCTATGAAAAATGGATATTTAGAAAGTACACATTTACGTGATTGTGGTGTGTTAAGGGCTAAAGATATGCCTAATGTAAAAGTTATAGGCGTTGAAATTAAAGATCCAGTAGGCCCTTATGGAGCTAAAGGCTTAGGAGAAATA
Organism: Bacteroidales bacterium; assembly: GCA_035451165.1. Taxonomy (GTDB): domain Bacteria; phylum Bacteroidota; class Bacteroidia; order Bacteroidales; family JAKIYJ01; genus JAKIYJ01. The sequence continues at coordinate 1,778 of DAOTOD010000336.1, read as the reverse complement.
GGCTTAGTACCTACTGCAGCTGCTGTAGCTAATGCGTTTTATACATACGATAAAATTAGAAGATTTAAATTGCCTTTAAAAAGAAAATAAATTTTAAAACAATGAACTTTTAAAAAGTTTGATAAAACTTTATTTTTGTATATTTAATAGTTTTTTTATCTCATTGAGTTTCATAAGAGCTTCTATAGGAGTAAGAGTGTTTATATCTGTATTTAATATTTCTTCTTTTATTTGTTCTATTAAAGGATCATTTAATTGTATAAAGCTAAGCTGATAATTACTTTGTTGTTCTTTTTGTATAGTAGGAATCTTTTCAGATGTTGAATTGCTATGTGTTTTCTCAAGTTGAATAAGAATTTGGTTAGCTCTTTCAATTATTTCAGAAGGCATACCAGCCATTTTAGCTACGTGAATACCAAAACTATGCTCCGTGCCGCCTGGTAATAGTTTACGTAAAAAAATTACTTTATTACCTATTTCTTTAACAGCTACATGATAATTTTTGATGCGAGACATAGAATTAGCCATATCATTTAATTCATGATAATGGGTAGCAAATAAAACTTTAGGGTGACAAATTTTATTATTATGTAAATATTCAGCAATAGCCCAGGCAATAGATATACCATCATAAGTACTAGTTCCTCTTCCAATTTCGTCTAATAATATTAGGCTTCGTTCAGAAATATTATTTAATATGCTTGCTGTTTCATTCATTTCAAGCATAAAAGTTGATTCTCCAGAAGTTATATTATCAGAAGCACCTACTCTTGTAAATATTTTATCTACTATTCCTATGCTAGCATATTTAGCAGGAACAAAAGAACCAATTTGAGCCATCAGTACAATTAGAGCAGTTTGACGTAATAGAGCAGATTTCCCAGACATATTAGGGCCGGTAATAATTAGAATTTGTTGTTCGTCGTTATCAAGATATACATCATTAGGTATGTAATTTTCATCTGGAGGCAATTGTTTTTCAATAACGGGGTGTCTTCCTTCTTTTATGTCGATAGCTTTTGATTCGTTAATTATAGGTTTACAATAATTATTTTCAATAGCACATTTTGCAAAAGATAATAGACAGTCGAGTTGAGAAATAAGTTTAGCGTTTAGTTGGATAGGCTCTATATAGTCATTTAAAGATAAAATAAGGTTATTAAATAAAGTTATTTCAATATTTAATATTTTTTCTTCAGCTCCTAATATTTTTTCTTCATATTGTTTAAGTTCTTCAGTAACATATCTTTCACAATTGACAAGAGTTTGTTTTCTTATCCATTCAGGAGGTACTTTATCCTTATGTGTATTAGTAACTTCAAGGTAATATCCAAAAATATTGTTGTATCCGATTTTAAGTGAGGGTATGCCTGTTTTTTCTGCTTCTCTTTGCTGCATTTGTATAAGGTAATCTTTCCCTGAATAAGCTAACTCTCTTAGTTCATCTAATTCTTTAGAGACGCCATTTGCTATAATATTACCTTTATTAATCACAGCAGGAGTGTCCTGGTTGATTTCTTTACCTATTCTTTCGCTAATAAGGTTACACGGGTTAAGTTGTTCAGCTATTTTATCAAAAGGTTCTATATTAATGTTTTTACAAATTATTTTTATATTTTCTATTGAAAGTAAGGCTTTTCTTATTTGAAGTATTTCGCGAGGGTTTATTTTACCCATAGCAGCTTTTGATATAAGTCTTTCTGAATCGCCTATTAATTTAATTTGTTGTCTTATATTCTCAGCTATGTCTTGATTGTTGATAAACCATTCTACTATTT
>DAOTOD010000335.1:0-2110 GCA_035451165.1 Bacteroidales bacterium | reverse complement strand
CTGCGTCTTTCTTTTTTTTCTGTTGTTTACTAAGCCAACGTTTTATAAAAAAATCCTTTTTTACAATATTATTATTATATCTTTTAGCTTCTTTTTGTGCTTTCTTCATTGCTTTTTTTGTTGACTTTGACTGCATTTGGTAATGTCTTTTCAAGGCTTCTTCGTATGCCTTTTCATCTTCACGTATTCTTTGTTCTTTTATTTTGTCTAACTCTTCACGTCTTTTCATTTCTTCACGTTCTTGTTTTTTCAAACTATTACAACCTATAAAAAGTATAATTATAGTGGCTATAAAAAAAGTTATTTTTAAATATTTCATTATAATTGTAAATTCTTTTTTTATTTATAATATCTTTACTGAACAAATGTACTTATTAAAATGAAGTTAAACAAAATTTATTTAAAGTTATACTATATTACTATATTTATAATATTATTTGCGTCTTCATGTAAGGAAAAAGAAAATTCTATTCCTTACGCAAAAGTAGACATATACATTAATGTAAATTCAACACAATATATAGGATTAAATTCTATAGGAGGGTGGGTTTATTTAACAGGGGGGTATAGAGGTATAATAGTTTATAGAAAATCGACTGAAGAATTTGTGGCATATGAAAGGACTTGTACTTATGATCCTGAAATTCAAACTGCTAAAGTACAAGTAGAAAATAATGGAATGATAGCAATAGATTCAACTTGTGGCTCACGTTTTATTTTAATAGATGGGTCTGTATATTCAACTCCTGCAAAAGTAGGATTAAAACAATATCGTACTGAGTTTGATGGGAATATTTTACATATATATAATTAAACTACTGTTTATTTTTAATATCTATAATGTTCTGGTTTAAAAGGTCCATCTTGTGGAACTCCTATATATTGGGCTTGTTCTTTGGTTAACTTTGTTAATTTTACTCCTATATGTTCCAGATGTAAACGAGCAACTTCTTCATCAAGTTTTTTAGGTAATCTATATACACCAACTTTATAATTATTTTGCCACAATTCGATTTGAGCTAATGTTTGATTAGTAAAAGAATTGCTCATAACAAAAGAAGGATGACCTGTAGCACAACCTAGATTAACTAGTCGTCCATCAGCTAATAAATAAACAGCATGCCCATCAGGGAAGATATATTTATCTACTTGCGGTTTAATATTTACCACTTTAATTCCTTTATATGCTTTTAGTTTATCAACTTGAATTTCATTATCAAAATGTCCTATATTACATATTATTGATTGATCTTTCATTTTTTCAATATGTTCAATAGTAATTACGTCTCTATTACCAGTAGCTGTAACAAAAATATTAGCTTCGTGCAAGGTATCTTCTATTGTTTTAACTTCAAAACCTTCCATAGCTGCTTGTAATGCACAAATAGGATCAATTTCGGTTACTATAACTCTTGCACCATAAGCTCTCAATGAGCGAGCTGATCCTTTACCTACATCACCAAAGCCAAGGACTACTGCAACTTTACCTGCAATCATAACATCAGTAGCTCTTTTAATACCATCAACCAAAGATTCTCTGCATCCATATAAATTATCAAACTTCGATTTAGTAACAGAATCATTAACGTTAATAGCTGGTACTAATAATTCTCCTTTTTCCATCATTTGATATAGACGATGTACACCTGTTGTTGTTTCTTCTGAAACTCCCTTCCACTCTTTAACTAAGTCATGCCAGCGAGTAGGGTTTTCTGCATATATATTTTTTAAAGTCTTATAAATGGCAGCTTCTTCTTTATTTTTAGGTTGAGTATCAAGTAAAGCAGGGTTATTTTCTATTTGATATCCTTTATGTATAAGTAAAGTAGCATCTCCACCATCGTCAACAACAAGATGAGGCCCTTTACCTTCAGGGAATTCCAATGCTTTTGCGGTTGCCCACCAATATTCTTCTATAGTTTCTCCTTTCCAAGCAAAAACAGGTATTCCACGGGCAGCTATAGCAGCAGCTGCATGGTCTTGTGTCGAAAAAATATTACATGTAGCCCATCTAACATCAGCTCCTAGTTCTACTAATGTTTCAATAAGGACTGCTGTCTGAATAGTCATATGTAAAGAACCAGATATTCTAACACCTTTTAACGGTTTT
>DAOTOD010000334.1:0-2114 GCA_035451165.1 Bacteroidales bacterium | reverse complement strand
AACAACCTTTAATAGTTATATTTTTAACACCAGAATTAATATTAATCGGATAAACGCTACTATAAAAGCTATATGTATTTTCAATAAAACAACGAGAAATTGTAATATTGTCAGTATTAATAGTAACAGTATTATTACTCTTAGAGTAAGAAATATACAAACCGGCAATAAAACTACCTTGTGCTCCACTACTTATAGATAGCCTGTCAAGCTTACTAGGATAAGCAAAAAACTGTGTAGAATCATTATCACTTAAAAAATATCCTGCTCCTAATATAACTAAGCTTTTATTTAAAGTAATATCTCCATAGCTAGTAGAAGAGCCTTCAACATAAAGAGTATCACCTGCCTTAACGCTTGAACTTGAAATCGCAGAACTTAAACTGCTATAATTAGTACTTATACCTGGTCAGTTATTAACCCTCCATACTTTAGCTTCAACTGTTAAAATAGGGCTCAAAAATAAAATGCCCATTAAAATTGCAAAAAAATTTTTTTTCATAACTTTAACTTTTTAAATTAATAATATTATACATATATATATACTTAGGTTTAACAAAAATTAAAAACACAAATATATAAAACAAATATATAAAACACAAATATATATAAAATTAAAAATATAATTTTAAAAAGTTATTATACTTGTAAAATAAACTAAATAATTATGTTTATATTATAATGTATAATTTTCATTATTTAGATTTAATTTAAATTAAAATTTTAAAAAATATTTTATTTACTTATTGTATTATCAAAGATTTTAATTTATTATTGCTTATTAAGTTTATGTTGAATAAAATTTCTTTTATCATGCTCAATAAGAGATTATTACATTTAATTATACTATTCATTTTATCTTTAGCTATAGGGTGCAAATCATATTACTATTTAAAGTTTTCTGATAAAAATGTAATAGCAATAGATACTAATAATGTTAAAACTGAAGATTCGTCAGCTTTAAAAATTATTGCCCCTTACAAAGCGCAAATAGATGCTCAATTAAATGAGGTATTAGCATATTCTGATGAACCTATGGAAAAAGATTTACCAGAAGGTAAACTTAACAATTTTATTACAGACCTTATTTTACAAGTAGCTCGAAAATATTACAAAGCTGATGATGGTCATAATGTAGATATGTGTTTACTTAATAGTGGTGGAATAAGAGCTTCGCTCCCAAAAGGTGCTATAACTAAAAGTAAAATATTTGAACTCATGCCTTTCGAAAATCAACTTGTAGTAGTTACATTAAACGGCAAACAAACTTATAATATGTTAGAATGGATAGCAGAAAATGGAGGAGCTCCTGAAGCAGGGTTAAAATTAGGTATTAAAAATAATAAGCCTTTTGAAATTATTATAAATAATAAACCTTTTAATGAAAACGATAATTACAAAATAGTTACTTCAGATTATCTTGCTGCAGGAGGAGATAAATATAACTTTTTTAAAGACCCTATTAAATATGAAGAACTAGGCATATTAACCCGAGATGCTATTATAGAATATTTAAAAGAAGAAACTAAAGCAGGAAGAACTATTAATGCTGTTTTAGATAAAAGAATTTATTATGTTAAATAGAAGAGAATTTTTAAAAATAATACTTGCAGGAGGAACATTAGCTACTTTTAATGGCATGCCACTAAAAGTGTTAGGTAAAAATTCATTAAGTAAAAAAGAACTAACTAAAATAACTATTTTACATACTAATGATACTCATAGTCATATAGATCCTTTTCCTCCCGATGACCCTAAATATCCTAATATGGGCGGTTTTGCAAGAAGAGCTAAAATAATTAAAGATATCAGAAACAAAGAAAAAAATGTACTATTATTAGATGCTGGTGATGTATTTCAAGGCTCCCCTTATTTTAACTTTTATAAAGGAGAAGTGGAATATAAACTTATGAGTGATATGGGATATGATGCTTCTACTATCGGCAATCATGAATTCGATAACGGAGTAGAAAGCATAGCAAAACAACTTCAATTTGCAAACTTCCCTTTAATAAATTCAAATTACGACTTCTCTGATACCCCTCTTAAAGGTAAAATACAACCTTTTAAAATATTCATATTAGATGAGGTTAAAATAGGTGTTTTTGGTCTTG
>DAOTOD010000333.1:0-2115 GCA_035451165.1 Bacteroidales bacterium | reverse complement strand
TATAGGAGATGAAAGTATTTTTAATTGGGAAAACAGGATCCCCGAAAGTTGGAATTGGGAAGACATCGGAAATTACTACGGAGCAGGACCTTGTGGTTTATCTTATAATAATAATTTATATAAAATTTATTTAGATGCAGGTAATTCTATCGGTGCTCCTACATATATCAATAATATCAAACCAGATATCCCTAATATATTTTTAATAAATAAAGTCAAAACTGCTGCTAAAAATACAAAAGATAATGTTATTATATATTGTTCTCCCTTAGCTGATACATTATGTGTTTTAACAGGAACTATTCCATTAGGTAAAAATTCAGTCGAAGTAAAAGGAGCAAACCCAGATCCTTCTCTAACTTTAAGTATTAAATTTTATAAATATTTACTAAATAAAGGTATAAAAATTAATGGGAAACCCATTACATCAAAAATTATGGATATTAAAAACATTATTGATACTTTAAATAAAAAAGATATTTACACTTTATATTCTCCCCCAATAACAAGTATTATATCTCGTATAAATACTGCAAGTGATAATACTTATGCCGAAACACTACTTTACATGTGTGGACTAAAAAAAGGATTCTCTCCTGATTCAAAAGGAGGAATATTAGCCATAAAAAATTATTGGATATCAAAAGGAATTAATTTAAATGGTTTAAAAATGTTTGATGGTTCAGGATTATCTCGTAAAAATTATATTACTCCAAATCAATTAGCTTTAATGCTATACACCTATACTAAAGAACCCTATTATACAGTTTTTTATAATTCTTTACCCATAGCTGGTAAAACAGGTACTATTAAAAATATGTTTAAAAATAGTATAGCAGAAAATAATTTAAGAGCAAAATCAGGCAATATGGATGGTATATTTTCATTAGCAGGATACGTAACTAACAAGTCAAGTAAAAAAATAACTTTTACTATAATCATAAATAATTACTCAGGTACAATAAAAGAAATTAAAAAAATTGCTGAAGATTTGTTAATATTACTTGCTAATAGTTATTAATTTTAAAAAAATTTATTATAATATTTTTTTAATATTTAAATTGTGAACATAAAAATGATTTATATGTTATTAAACAAATTACTTAAAATCAATATTTTATGGAACAAATAAATTGGAAGAATTTACCTTTTGGTTATTATAAAACTAATTATAATGTCAGGTGTTATTATAAAGATGGAAAATGGAGCGAACCTGAATTATCATCTTCTGAATATATAAATATACACATTGCTGCAACTGGGTTGCATTATGGACAAGAAGCTTTTGAAGGTATGAAAGCCTTTAAAGGCAAAGATGACAAAATAAGGTTATTTCGATGGAAAGACAATTCGGCTCGTATTAATGCTTCTGCTCGTGGTATAATGATGCAAGAAGTACCTCAAGATCTTTTTTATAAAGCTGTGAAAATGGTAATACTCAATAACAAAGAATATATACCACCATATGGAACTGGAGCTTCTTTATACATAAGGCCTTTATTATTTGGTTCAGGAGCTCAAGTAGGCGTACAACCTTCTAAAGAATATGTTTTTTTAATTTTTGTCACACCTGTGGGACCATATTTTAAAGAAGGTTTTAATCCTGTTGATATTCAAATAGTTAGAGATTGTGACAGGGCAGCACCTAAAGGTACAGGCCACATAAAAGTAGGAGGCAACTATGCAGCCAGTTTATTACCTATCGTTAGGGCCCGTAACGAAGGCTATAGTACAGTTATGTTTGTTGATTCAAAAGAAGGTCTATATATCGACGAATGCGGACCAGCTAATTTTTTTGCTATAAAAGGTAACAAATATATTACTCCTAAATCTAATTCTATTCTACCATCTATAACAAATAAAAGTCTTATGACATTAGCAGAAGAAATAGGATTAATAGTAGAACGTCGTCGTATATTAGTTGAAGAACTTGCCGAATTTGATGAAGTAGGAGCATGTGGCACCGCTGCTATTATTTCTCCTATCAAAAAAATATCAGATAGAGAAAAAGGAATAGTATATTATTTTTGCAAAGATGGAAAAGCAGGACCTATTTCAACTAAATTATATAATAAATTACTTTCCATACAATATGGAGAAGAAGAAGATAAATAT
>DAOTOD010000332.1:0-2115 GCA_035451165.1 Bacteroidales bacterium | reverse complement strand
CCATCAACCGAACAAAAACTATTAGCTCGTATACTTGAAATATACTATAAAAATATACCTGCTGAATATCATCCCCAAACTTTTAATATTATAAAGAAAAAATATAAAAACAATTTTGAAGAATTTGCTGAAGATGTATTTAAACATTCTATACTAGCTACCGAAAAAAATTTTAACAACTTTCTTAATAAACCAAGCTTGAAAAAACTTGAAAATGATTTAATATACAAAATAAGTAACGAACTATTAACTATATATCTTAATAATAACGAAAAATATGCAGAAACAAAAGACAAACTAAATAGAGCTCGTCGTCTTTTTGTTGAAGGAATAAGAGAAATGGACAAAGATAAAACTTTTTACCCTGATGCTAATTCAACTATGCGTGTAACCTATGGTAAAGTAGCTGACTACTACCCTGCTGATGCTATATATTATAATTATTATACCACATTAACCGGTGTTATGGAAAAGGAAGATCCTACTAATGAAGAATTTATAGTACCGGCTAAATTAAAAGAATTATATCAGAAAAAAGATTTTGGTATTTATCAAAAAGATAATGATATACCGGTATGTTTTATAACAGATAATGATATTACTGGCGGTAATTCAGGCAGCCCTGTTTTAAATGGAGATGGGCAACTAATAGGAATTGCTTTTGATGGTAATTGGGAAGCTATGAGTGGAAATATTGCCTTTGAACCAGAACTCCAAAGAACTATTAATGTTGATATACGTTATGTACTTTTTATTATAGATAAATTTGCAAATGCCCAAAATATTATGAAAGAACTTACAATTATTTATTAATCGTTTTATTCTTGGTAGTAAATTCTTTTTACTCGGCGCGATATACTAGTTAAAACTTCGTATGGTATCGTGCCGAGTGTTTTTGCAAATTCAATTATAGGATAATCCTCTCCAAAGATTATAACTTCATCTCCTTCATTACAATTTATATTAGTAATATCAACCATACACATATCCATGCAAATATTCCCTACAATAGGAGCGAATTTACCTTTTATCAACACTTTACCTTTCCCATTACTTAAAGTACGACTTAATCCATCAGCATAACCTATTGGAATAACTGCTATTTTCATATTATCTTTTGCAATAAACGAACGATTATACCCTATACTTGTATTAGCAGGTATTTCTTTAATTTGAGAAATACACGACTTTAATTTACTAACATTCTGCAATTTAAATTGTTCTTGTTCATTATAATGTACTCCATATAAACCTATTCCTAACCGAACCATATCATACTGTGCTTGAGGGAAGCGATGTATTCCTGCAGAATTAAGAATATGACGCAAAATAAGATAATTAAAATTGTTAATAATTTTATTACTTAATCTATCAAATTTATCTATTTGTGATAAAGTAAAATTATCATGAGTTTTATCATCAGCTGCTGCTAAATGTGAAAAAACAGAAGCAATTTTTAATTTAGTATTATTCTTTAACAATTCAATAAGCTTTTCTATGTCGTTCTCTTCAAAGCCTAAACGGTGCATACCAGTATCTAACTTAATATGAATAGGAACAATCTCATCTACTTGTTGAATGTAAAGGCTTTTCTCTAAAATAGAAAGTATTCTAAAACTGTATATTTCAGGTTCAAGTTTATATTTAAACATTGCCACAAAGCTTTCCTCTTCAGGATTCATAACCATTATAGGTAAATTAATACCAGCCTTACGTAATTCAACACCTTCATCAGCATAAGCTACTGCTAAATAATCTACTTTATGAAACTGTAATGCATTAGCTATTTCAAATGAGCCGCTACCATAAGAAAAAGCTTTTACCATAGCCATTACCTTTGTATCAGGCTTTAATAAACCTCGAAAATAATTTAAATTATTAATTATAGCGCTTAAATTAATTTCTAAAACAGTTTGATGTACTTTTTGCTCTAGAACATTGGAAATACGTTCAAACTCGTATATCCTTGAACCTTTAAGCAATATAGATTGATTTTTAAAATCATTAAGTTTTAAATTATTTAAAAATGTTTCTGTATCAGGATAAAATTCATTTTCTATTTCAAATAAATGTTTGTAATTAATAATTGCACTACCTATTCCTATAATTTTTTTG
>DAOTOD010000331.1:0-2128 GCA_035451165.1 Bacteroidales bacterium | reverse complement strand
TATAACTCCCATATAAAATGGACCAGGAATAGTTATAGGCGGATTAAAAGGCACATAAGTATATTGATGATTATTAACATCTGCAATAATTGAACTAATAGATTTAGAAACAGTTGCTATTGGTGTGTTTCCTGGAGAAGAATTAACTCCTGAATTATCCCATATAGCAAATGTCACATTCCCTGAGCCTGTTGCTCTCCCAAACCAAAATAATCCTCCATTAATTTGAGCAAAAGGAGCATAATTTGAAAAATATTCAGCTTTTGCTTTATCTCTGTAGCCATTGTTACCTGCAGCATAACCACCAGCACTTGTTTTATATAACACGACATTCCCTTGTAAAGGAAAAGCCAACGTATCACAACTATTACTAGAAGGAGTTTGAGAATTACTTACAATTATATATCCCGATTTTGTTTCGGTATCAGAATTAGTACCATCTGATATAGTAAGAGATACAGGGTATGTACCTGCAGTATTATATACTATATTAGTTGGGTTTTGAGCATTAGAAGAAGAAGGCATGCCTCCCGTAAAAACCCAATTCCACGATGTTGGGTTGCCTGTCGATAAATCTGTAAAATTAACAGAACCTCCCACAGTTATGTTAGTTGGATTTCCTATGAAGTTTGCATCTAATGCAGGAGAAGAATTACCAGGGCACATTTTACCTTGTAAAGTAACAGCGCCTGTATTATCAGGGTCTAACCAATCTTTTAGACGCATAGTTGAAGTAGTACCATTTTGGTCCCATGAATATGAAAATTTACCATAACTATCGGGAGAAGTAGGCGTTGAGCAATAAGAACTACCCCCTGTTAATTGTCCTACTATCAAGCCATTACTATTAAATAAAGGCGAACCTGACGAACCACCTTCAGTGACACCATGACCATTAGCTGTAGCTGCCCATACCACACGCCAATGAGATGCTAAACCACTACCATTCCAATCGGTAGTAACAAGTGGTTGTGTAAAAGTAGATATTTTCTTTATATCTCCAGATGGATGATGTATTCCAACTCCACTTGTAGCACCTATATTTTGATTATCCCATCCATTAAAGAATACATTATAAGAAGTAGGAATAGAATTATTAAGTTTAACTAAATAAAAATCTGACCCTGAAGATCCGCCATTACCTCCATTAGCTACCAAAGTACATCCTGTTATTGTATTAGATGATGGTTCTGTGCTCGGATTAGAGCAACCTGATGATTCATAATTAAAATAAAACACCCATTGATTTCTATCAGCTGCACTGGAGCCTTGTCCACAATGGTCAGCTGTTAATAAATAAGGCATACAATCTTGTCTGACGTTATTAATTGCGGAGCCACTACACCAACCATAATAACTACCAAATTTCAAAAATATCCTTGCTACACCTTTTTTTTGGTTTTGCCAGTTATTCCCTTCACTACAATTAACATTTACTTCACACGATTCAGAATCTCCAAAATCTTTATATTTATATCTATTTACCCCACGATAAACATATGCTACTTCAGATATATTAATTTGAGCTTTATTAGTTGTCCTATAAGGTTCAAAATATTCAATAGTAACAACATCGTCATATATTAATTCTGTAGCAAACAAACCTGATTCATGGTTATTTATTTCAGTGAAAGCTCCTATGACTTGAGTTTTATCATAATTATAAACATATAATTCTCCCCCACGTGGCAAGAAAAATTTGTCAAAATAAATTCCAAGTGCTAAGGCATTTTCAACCTTAATCATAAAACGCCAAAGCTTCCCTTTATTAGGTATATCAACCCATGTCCCTGAATTTTGAATATTTGCATTAATAGGTACACTAATTCCCACCCTATATATTTCACCTAGCTTATCGTATTTTTCATCTTCCTTAATTATGTTATTAATGTCAGGGGCTTTATATTCTTTTAGTTCATAATATTCTGGAACAGAATATTTAAAGCTTGGAGGAAGCCCCCCCTGGCTTATTTGAGATTTTGAGTTAAAATTAAAAATTATAATAAGTATTATAAATACTAATATTTTTTTAACAACCACATTTATTTTATTATAGAAATTTTATTTGTAACATATTTATTTTTTGTTTCCATATTAACATAATATATACCCGATGGATTATTAGATA
>DAOTOD010000330.1:0-2179 GCA_035451165.1 Bacteroidales bacterium | reverse complement strand
AAAAAGATAATAAAAAAAATATATGGAATAAATTACCATTTTTTATCTTATCAATAATTTTTGGTGTTTTAACATACTACACAAGAAAAGTTTCCGATAATTCGGAGTTATTAAATATAAAAGAGCTTTTTGATAAACTTTTTTATATAAGTTATGCTATTGTGTGGTATTTCTATAAGCTAATTGCTCCATTCAAACTATGTGGTGTTTATTATTATCCTTTGAAAGTAAATAATTATTTGCCTTACATTTTTTATATAACACCTTTTATAATTGTTTTAATTATCATTGTATTAATAAAAATAAAAATATATTTAAAAAGAGAATTAATTTATTCTATATTTTTCTTTTTGCTAAGTATTTCTGTAACATTACCTTTATTTACCCTTGGTAGTTATATTGTTGCTGACCGCTATACTTATCTACCTGCAATAGGAATATTTTGGTTTTCGGGGCAATTAATTACTTATTTATATAATAAATATAAAAATTTAGTATTCATAATTATTTTAGCTATATTTATTTTATTTTCTTACTTAAGTTTTGAAAGAAAAAAAGTATGGGAAAACGGTAAAACTTTTTATAAAGATGTAGTCTATAAAAAGCCGTGGTCATATATGAGTTGGTACGCTTTAGGAAATGTTTATAATGATTATAATAATTATGATGTTGCTATATTTCTTTATCAAAAAGCTTTAAGTTTGTATAATAATGACCCTGATATTTACCTTAACACTGGAGCTTCATACGGTAACAAAAAAAATTATTGGCAGGCCTTATGGTATTATAATAAATGTCTTAGCTTAAATAGTCAAACAATTGCAGCTTATGTTAACAGAGGGTTTATTAAATTAGATCTATTAAAAAATTATGAAGCTATTGAAGACTTTTTAAAAGCTATTAAAATTGACAATAAATGCATAAACGCATGGTTAGGCTATGCAATAGCTTCAATGAATATTAAAGCATATAAAAACTCAATATCCTGCCTTAATAAAGTTATTGATATCAGCATAAATGAAGATAAAGATATAGAAGATAATATATTTATAAATAAAGGCATTTGTTATTTAAATATAAATGAATATTTAAAAGCTTTTCAAAACTTTAAATATGCTTTAAGTATAAATCAATATAATCCTAATGTTTGGAATGGATTAGGATTATTATTACTAAAAGTTAAAAAATATGAAGATGCAAAAAAATGTTTTTCAAAAGCTATTTATTTAGATACAAATTATGTTGATGCTTATTTATCAAGAGGATTCGCCCATCTTAAATTAAACGAATTTTATCAGTCATTATATGACATAAACAAAGTTATTCAACTAGACTCTTATCGTTTTGATGCTTATGCTAACAGGGCTTTAATATATTTGCATTTTAATAAAGAAAAAGAAGCTATAAACGATTTTAACAAAGTTGAATATTTAGCACCTGATTATGAAATAAATTACGTAAATAGGGGACGTTATTACCTTTCAAAAAATAATTTTAAAAAAGCTATAAATGATTTTAACAAAGCTATACTAATAAATGATACTATGCATGAATATTACTTTCAAAGAGGTATAACTTACGAATATTTAAATAATACAAAACTAGCAGAAGCTGATCTCACAAAAGCTATTTCTTTGTGTAAAGATACTAATATTAATTATTATTTAAGAAGAGGACAAATAAGAATTAAAATGAATAAAATAAAAGAAGGTTTAGATGATTTAAATATAGTTTCTTCTATTTCAAAAAATATAGATGCTTCTTATTATAATAACCAAGGCGTTGCTTTAATGCGTTTAAAAAAATATGAAGATGCTTTGAATTTCTTTAACATAGCAATATTAAAACAACACAATTTCAAAGAAGCTATAGCAAATAGAGGAATATGTAATTATAATTTGCAAAAATATGAAGAAGCTTTAACCGATTTAAACACAGTTATTAAATTAAATATAAACAATGCTGAGGTTTATTTCTATAAAGCTAAAATTTATTCACAATATAAAAAATATAATGAAGCTTTAATTGAATTAACAAGAGCAATTAACTTAAATAATAAAAACCCTTACTACTATTATGAAAGAGGTGTAATAAAAATAAATACTAATAATAACTTAGGAGCAATTGATGATATATCAGAAGCTATAAAATTAGATTCTCTTAACTATAATTACTACTT
>DAOTOD010000329.1:0-2179 GCA_035451165.1 Bacteroidales bacterium | reverse complement strand
ATCATAAATTGCTTTTTATTAGTGATACTGCAGTAATCCCTTTCCCTAATATTGAACAAAAAAAAGCTATGATTAATTATGCAGTAAATATGGCTAAACGATTTGGTATTAATCGACCTAAAGTTGCTTTGATAAGTGCTTCTGAGAAAGTTAGTAGTGATGTACCTAATACTGTTGATTATGCTATTTTATGTAAAATGGTAGATCGTGGACAAATAACAGATTGTATTATAGATGGGCCATTAGACGTTTTTTTAGCATGTGATCCTAAAAGCCTTGAAATAAAAGGAGTTGATACTCCTGTAAAAGGAGATGCAGATGTACTTATATTCCCAACACTCGAAGCTTGCAATGCTTTTTATAAAGGTTTAATGCTTTTTGCTAAAGGTGAATTAGCTGGACTTATACAAGGTACTATAAAACCAGTTGTTGTGATGTCAAGAAGTGAAAGTGCCTTATCAAAATATTATTGTATAGCTTTATCTTGTCTTATGGCTGATTAAAAAATTTATGTGTATGAATCAAAATCTTATTTTAACAATTAATCCTGGAAGTACTTCAACTAAAATAGCAGTATTCCAAGGCTCGAAACAAATTTTTTTGAAAAATATTAAACATACAACAGAAAATTTAGCATCTTTTGAAAAAATTACTGACCAGTATGAGTATCGTAAAAATATTATACTTGATGAATTAAAGCAAGCAGGTATAAATGTTAATGATATAGTAGTCGTTGTTGGTAGAGGTGGACTTATAAAACCTATACCAAGCGGTGTTTATGCTGTTAATGAAAAAATGAAGAATGATCTTATTGTGGGGGTTTTAGGCCAGCATGCCAGTAATTTAGGGGGATTGATAGCTGATGATATAGCTCGCTCTTTGCCTAATGCAAAAGCATATATTGCTGATCCAGTTGTAGTGGACGAAATGCAAGATATTGCTCGTATTTCAGGACATCCTAATTTTGAAAGAATATCAATATTTCATGCCCTGAATCAAAAAGCTATAGCAAGAGCTCATGCAAAATCTCAGAATAAATCTTATGAAGAACTAAACCTTATAGTTGCTCATTTAGGTGGAGGTATAAGTGTTGGTGCTCACCAGAAAGGGAAAGTTATAGATGTCAATAATGCTCTCGATGGTGATGGCCCTTTCTCTCCTGAACGTTCTGGATCCTTACCTATAGGAGCTGTAGTGAAAGCTTGTTTTAGTGGTAAATATACTTATGAAGAAATGAAAAAAATGATAACAGGAAAGGGAGGATATGTTGCCTATTTGGGTACAAATGATGCTTATGAAGTAGAAAAAGCAGCTTTGAACGGAGATGCTAAAGCTGCTTTAATACAAGAAGCTATGGCTTATCAAGTGTCTAAAGAAATAGGAGCTATGTCAACAGTGTTAAAAGGTCAGGTAGATGCTATTTTGCTTACAGGAGGTATGGCTTATGGAACTCCTTTTGTTAACCTTATAATAGAAAGAGTGTCACATTTAGCACCTGTATTCGTTTATCCAGGCGAAGATGAAATGAGAGCACTAGCTGTGAATGGTTTAATGATACTAAATGGAGAAGTAGAACCTAAAGAATATATTTGAAATGTTAAAGTTTTGTAATAAAATGTTTTTATAATAATAACTTTAATTTATTTTAATGATTTTCTTAATAGATTTCTTATGCATTTGAACTTATTTAAATCCTTAAATCTTCTAAAAATTTTATTAATAATTATATCTAATCTTAGAGCTTATTCACAACAAGCTGTTTTTAAAATTAACTCTCCTTCAGATGCTAAAGAAGTAGCTACTATAATAGGCTATGATTACTTTAAAACAGATACAATAGGCTATATTCAACTTGATGAAAAAGGTTATGGGCAGTTATCCCATAATTATAAAGGTTTTGCTCTTGTTTATATAGGTAATGATAAGCAATATCCTATAATATTAAGTAAACTTAATTTTTTAAATATTACAACTGATAACAATTTTCCTAAATTTAAAGACGATTATGAAAATAATTTTTTATATAATCAACTTGTTACTAAGGATAAACTTTCTAGAAAAATTATGGTAGTTAATGATGCGTTACAATTTTTTACTAAAAGTGATTCTTTACGCAAATTTCTTTATGAAGAAAAACATAAACTTGAGATAGAAGAAAAAAAATTAAAAAAAATACTTA
>DAOTOD010000328.1:0-2185 GCA_035451165.1 Bacteroidales bacterium | reverse complement strand
AGTATGTATAAGGAGGAGTGCCACCAGTAGCATTAACTGTAGCACTACCATCATTACCATTAAAGCAAGATACGTTAGTTACATTAATAATTATAGAAAGCAAGTCAGGTTGGGTAATATTTATATTAGCTGTATTATTACAATTATTATTGTCAGTAACAGTTACATTATATGAGCCTGCTGCTAGATTAGTTAAAGAATGGTTTGTTGCTCCATTTCCCCATAAATATGAATATGGTGGATTACCATCAGATATATTTAAATAAATTTCTCCATTATTTTCATTGTAACAATGTACATTATTAGTAGTATAATTTATAGAAGGTAAGGGCAATACATTAATTGTAGAGGTTATAGTATCGCTGCAACCACCTGAATTATTAATACCTATGATTGTATATGTTGTTGATGTCGTTGGATTTGCAACGACATTATTTCCAGTAGTATCTGATAGTCCAGTATTAGGGCCCCAAACATAATTATCAGCGCCATTAGCTATTAAATTTACTGGGTTCCCTAAACAAGTTACTGTGTCAGTAGGTATTACAGTTATTTCGGGTTTAGGGTATTTTGTTACAGTTATCGATGTGTTTTGAGAAGGACAGCCAGGGTATAAAGAATCTGTTACATTTAAATAATATGTTCCTGGGGATGTTGCAAAAAATGTTGAACTATCACTATATATGTTACCATTGCCTCCAGGCATATCTGTCCATAGGTAAGTAAAAGGAGGTGCTCCTCCATTAGCAATAGCATTTAGTAATACACCTGTTTCTCCTTCACAAAAGCTAGCAGGATTAGGATTTATAATAGCATCAATTTGTGAAACGAAATAAACTCTTATAGTATCACAGAAATAATTTGTATATTGGCAAGAGTCAGCTATTACACCACAAACTTGATAATCTACAAAGGGGGGGAATCCTTGAGTTGGAGTTATATTAGTAGTAGGACAACCTGATTGACAACTTAAGTATGAATTATAAGTACCGTTATAAGTTATATCATTCCATACTATTGTTGAAGGGATTAAGCCAGTTACCCATAAATTTTTAGTACATCCTAAGGTGGTTACTATATTAGCTGAAACTAATGGTTTTGATATAGATTGGACAGCATACGTATTTTCATTATTTCCGGGTTTACAGAAAGTCAAATAATATGGTCCAGGAGGCGGTAAACATATAATATGGCCTACTGGTTGTGGGGTGCTGCAATCTATTTGATAATATAAAGAGCCTGGAGGTATTGCTCCACTTGCAATATAAAACTTTAAGCCTACAGAGTTACTATCAAGTATTACTAAAAAGCTTATACACTTATCAGGATTAGTAGCACTACAGCATAAGCCTGATCTTTTTATACTTGGTGATATCCATGTACCATTTGGATTGCCTGTTAAATCAACGACATAAAAAGGCACATTGGAATTACAAGGATTCTGAGCTTTGAAATTTAAACTACTTAATGTAGCTATTAAAATAATAAATAAAGATTTATATTTGAAATTAAAAATTCGAAATATCCTTTTCCTATAGCTGTATGCAACAACTATAAAATTAATAAGTTTAGTGTATATGTATATATCCGGGTCCTCCGGCATTTGTAAATTTTAAATTAAAAAGTTAAACATAAGTTAAAACCGTATTATTTTTCTAATATTTATACATTAATTTATTACATGGTTACTAAATTTTGTTTAATTTTAAGTGTTTACACTTATGTTTGTATAAATTGTTTTGATAAGTAAAAAATCAACTAAAAAAATATTTATTAATAGTTGTAATTAAATTTTAGGATATTTTAGTTAGTATATATTAGTTTAGTAAAAATGAATTACACTTATATTATTTTTAAGATTAACTTTGTGCACTAAATGGAGTTATGGAATATTACAAATTAGATTTAGATAATAAAATACGTATTATACATAAATATAGTGATTCTTTTATAGCGCATTTAGGCATATATATAAATGTGGGTTCGCGAGATGAATATAATAATGAAGAAGGTTTAGCTCATTTTATTGAACATACTTTTTTTAAGGGAACAAAGAGAAGGAATGTATTTCAATTACTTTCTAGAATGGAAAATGTTGGTGGTGAAGTAAATGCTTTTACTACTAAGGAAGAAACTTGTATTTATATTTCTTTTTGTATTTTCAAAAACAGAATTTCTATTTGGC
>DAOTOD010000327.1:0-2203 GCA_035451165.1 Bacteroidales bacterium | reverse complement strand
CAACACCAATAATAGAATATACTAAAAATGTTGTTTTCTTAGAAGATGAAGAGATAGCAATTATTGAACGCAATAAAGATTTAAGAATAAAAACAATAAAAAATAAAGAAAAAACGCCTTATATTGAAAAATTAGAAATGAACTTAAGTGCTATTGAGAAGGGCGGGTTTGAACATTTTATGTTAAAAGAAATATATGAACAGCCTCAATCTATACGAGATAGTATGCGAGGAAGGTTAAATGCTGAAAAAGCTACAGTTTGCTTAGGAGGAATTCTTGATTATGAAAAAAAACTAGTTAGCGCGAATAGAATTATAATTGTTGCTTGTGGCACATCTTGGCATGCTGGCTTAGTAGGTGAATATCTTATCGAAGATCTTGCACGAATTCCCGTAGAAGTTGAATATGCTTCGGAGTTTAGATATCGGAACCCTATTATTTATGAAGGTGATATCTTAATAGCTATATCTCAATCGGGAGAAACCGCAGATACATTAGCAGCAGTTGAACTTGCTAAATCTAAGGGAGCTATAATATTAGGTATTTGTAATGTAGTAGGGTCGTCTATAGCTCGTGCTACTCATGCAGGTTCTTATACTCATGCAGGGCCCGAAATAGGTGTTGCTTCTACAAAAGCATTTACTGCTCAAGTGACAATATTAACTTTACTAGCTATTAGACTAGGCCATTTAAGAGGAACTATTCAAGAATCACGCTATAGACAATTGCTGTATGAATTAGAAAATATTCCTGAAAAAGTAGAAAAAACATTAAAATCATACGATCTTATTAAAAATATAGCTCAGTTTTTTAAAAATACTCGTAATTTTTTATATTTAGGAAGAGGCTATAATTATCCTGTTGCTTTAGAAGGTGCTTTAAAATTAAAAGAAATTTCATATATACATGCAGAAGGCTACCCAGCAGCGGAAATGAAACATGGCCCTATAGCTTTAATTGATGAAGAAATGCCTGTTGTAGTTATAGCTACAAATAAAGGTACTTATGAAAAAGTATTGTCTAATATTCAAGAAGTAAAAGCACGTAAAGGTAAAATAATAGCTATTATTACGGAGGGAGATACTACAGTAAAAAAAATGGCAGACTTCATTATAGAAATACCAGAAACAGAAGAAATATTTATACCTTTACTCGCTACAATACCATTACAAATATTATCTTATCAAATAGCAATACTTCGTGGCTGTAATGTTGACCAACCACGAAATCTTGCTAAATCCGTAACTGTTGAATAATATTATTTTTTGAAATTAGCTGATATTTTTTCCCAATTAATTATTTGCCATAAATTATTTATGTAATCAGCTCTACGATTTTGATAATCTAAATAGTAAGCATGTTCCCATACGTCAAAGGTTAAAAGAGGTGTTAGCCCCTTAGTTAATGGATTACCAGCGTTACTTTCTTGTAAAATTTCTAGTTTGTTTTCTTTATTTTTTACTAGCCATGCCCAGCCTGAACCAAAAAGTGTAATGGCTGCATTAGAAAATTTTTCTTTGAAGGTTTCAAAAGAACCAAAAGAAATTTTAATAGCTTCTGTTAATTCTTTACTAGGCTCGCTGTATTGGCTAGGAGCTTTAAGGCAATCCCAGTAAAAAGTATGATTCCAAACTTGAGCAGCATTATTAAATATACCACCTGATGAGGTTTTAATAATTTCTTCTAATCCCATATTTTCATAGTTTGTACCACTAATTAAATTGTTGAGATTATTTACATAAGTTTGATGGTGTTTACCATAATGAAATTCAATGGTACGACTTGAGATTATGGGTTCTAAAGATGTTAATTGGAATGGTAATTTTTCTAATGTAAATTTCATAATATGATTTTTTAATAGTTTTGCTTATAAAGTTAAAAAAAATATATAATTTTAAATAAATTTGTATCAAAATTTTAATCAATTTGTTATGAAAGTTATTATTAATATTGTGTTTTGCTTATTATTTATGTTTTTTATGTCATGTAAAGGAGGAAATAATACTAAAGATAATGTAGCTAATGATTCTATTACAACAGCAAAGACTGTAGATTCTTTAATTAATAAATTACAACAAGATTTAAAAAACACCCAAGAAAATAAGGATTCTAATATAAAGAAATAAATTTATTTTAATTTTTCATTCTGTAATATTTTTAAAGCTATTTGTACAATATTGTCATTTTGATTTAATAGAATATA
>DAOTOD010000326.1:0-2246 GCA_035451165.1 Bacteroidales bacterium | reverse complement strand
TACATATATCAGAAATTGACTGGAAAAGAATATCTGATATCAATAATGTACTAAAAATAGGCGACAAAATAAAAGTCAAACTAATTGAAATTGATAAAAATGGTAAAATGAAACTATCAAGAAAAGCCCTAATACCTAAACAAGAATAATAAATTTTTATTAAAAAAATTGTAACTAAAATTATTTTTTTTCGTTAAGAAATCTTGTTTTAATAAAAATTTAAAGAAAGTATGAGGCAACTCAAAATTACAAAGCAAGTAACAAACAGAGAAACAGCTTCACTAGATAAATACTTGCAAGAAATTGGTAAAGTAGAATTAATAACAGCTGAAGAAGAAGTAAATTTAGCACGACGTATAAAACAAGGAGATAAAGCAGCACTAGAAAAATTAACTAAATCTAATCTAAGATTTGTAGTATCTGTTTCTAAACAATACCAAAACCAAGGTTTAAGCCTCCCCGATTTAATAAATGAAGGTAACCTTGGACTCATAAAAGCCGCTCAAAGATTCGATGAAACAAGAGGTTTTAAATTTATCTCTTATGCTGTTTGGTGGATAAGACAATCTATTTTGCAAGCATTAGCCGAACAATCAAGAATAGTACGCCTTCCTCTAAATAAAATAGGTTCAATAAATAAAATTAATAAAGCTTTTGCTAAACTAGAACAAGAACTAGAAAGAGACCCTAATATCGATGAAATTGCTTCATTACTAGAAGTATCTGAACATGAAGTCAAAGAATCTCTAAGAAACTCGGGACGTCATGTTAGTATGGATGCCCCTTTAGTACAAGATGAAGAAACAACTATGTACGACGTTATTGGAAATGATAACGGCCCAACTCCCGAAACAGAATTAATTTATGATTCCCTCAAAACAGAAATTAATAGAGCTGTGTCTACATTAACTCCTAGAGAAGCTGATATAATAAAATTATATTTCGGACTTAATGGTGAACACCCCCTAACACTTGAAGAAATAGCAGAAAAATTTAACTTAACCAGAGAACGTGTGAGACAAATAAAAGAAAAAGCTATAAAACGCCTAAAACATAATTCTAGAAGTAAAATATTAAAAACTTATTTATAGCTAAAAAATTACAATTTTATTTTTTACTAAAAGATATATTATAGAACAAAAATAATCAAAATGCAACATTTAATTTATCCTTCAATTTTATCGGCTGATCTTGGTAACTTAAAATCAGAAATAGGCATGCTTAATGTAAGTGAAGCCGATGCTATTCATATAGATATCATGGACGGTGTATTTGTACCTAATATATCTTTTGGATTCCCTATTGTAGAAACAATAAAAAAATATTCTGAAAAACCACTCGATATACATTTAATGATAACTAATCCTAACCTTTATTTAGAAAAATTTATAGCTGCTGGAGCTAATTCTTTATTAGTTCATTATGAATCTAACAATTCTTTATATAGAACTATTGAAAAAATTAAAAAATTAGGGGTTAAAGCAGGCGTCGTATTAAACCCACATTCCCCAGTTAATTTAATTAAAGATATAATAGCTGATTTAGATGTTGTACTTATTATGACTGTTGACCCAGGTTACGGTGGACAAGAATTCATAAACTGGTCATATAGAAAAATTGAAGAATTAAAAAATTTAATAATAAGCAGACAAGCTAATACTTTAATTCAAGTTGATGGAGGAGTAAATACTAACAATGCTAAAAGACTTGTAAAATCAGGCGCTGATATTTTAGTAGCTGGGAACTTTATTTTTCAAGCCTCTGACCCAATAACTGTTATCTCTAAATTAAAACTACTTAAAACATAATATTTTAATCTATATAAATAATCAAAATAATTTATATATCATTATTTATTATAGATAAATTACAAAAAATTTTATATTAAATATAATTTCTTACTTATTCATTACTTTCGTAAACCTTTATTCTATTTATCTACTTATTTTAAGTAGATTTGGAGAGTTAATATCAAAATACTATTTTTGTTTTTCAAATGAAAACAATACGTAATTTTTGCATAATAGCACATATAGACCATGGTAAAAGTACCTTGGCCGATCGTTTACTTGAAATAACCGAAACTATCAGCGAAAAGCAAATGCAAGAACAAGTACTCGATAATATGGAACTTGAACGAGAACGTGGAATTACTATTAAAAGCCATGCTATTAGAATGGACTATGAATTTAACGGTATTAAATACTGCCTTAATCTTATTGATACACCAGGCCACGTTGATTTTT
>DAOTOD010000325.1:0-2247 GCA_035451165.1 Bacteroidales bacterium | reverse complement strand
AACTTTATAAATTTCCATAATATTTTTAATTTTTATATATGCAAAAATAGAAAAACTTGTATTCACATACAGAAAATTTGATTTTTATTAAATTGTAAATTCCATTTATAAATGAATTTTGTATTATTTTAAAGATATTCAGAAAAATAAGTAAAAAATTAAAGTCATTATAAAACAACAAAAGTTATTATACACAAAACTATTGCTAAAACATAATAAACAAATGAAAAACTCTGATTAGCTTAATAAAAACTTATAAATAGTTATTTTTAACATATGTTTTATTTGTATAGTTTGCATACTAATTGTAGGATATATATTATAAGTACTATCAAAATCAATATATAATCAAAATTATTTTCAATTAGTTTTTTCAATATTCCACACAAAGGCTCTTATACCTACTTCAAAGTTTATTGCATCTATTTTATTAATTCTTTCTATAAGAACATCAACCATATTATCATCTATTATTGTTAAAATAGCTGAGTTCATTTCGGGCCATGTATGAGTTCCCATCCTAGGTTCACCACTTACACTACCAGTTCCCATAACATCTTGCCATTTGGTAAATCCTCTTATATTGAGTATTTCTAGCATATATTCAATTTTCTCAGTAAGAGCCTGATTATAAATTATAAAAACAGCTTTCATTTTATTATTTTTATGTATTAAACAACTGTTTGATTATTTTTAATTAATTTGTAGTTTTTATTAAAAATAGCTAACATTTACAACTTAAGCTATTACTTCAACAAGTTCTTTATCTATTTTTTTATAACTTCTTTTAACAACGATTCTATAAGCAACAGGAACAATAATTAAAGTAATTATAGTTGAAAAAGTAAGTCCTCCAATTACAGATATACCCATTGGGCTCCATATTTCAGAACCTTCGCCTGTACTTAATGCAAGAGGTAACATACCTAAAATTGTTGTAATGGTTGTCATTAAAATAGGACGTAGTCTAGATCTTCCTGCCAATTTAATAGCATCATCTAATTCATAACCACGTTCGCGCATTAAGTTAGTAAAGTCAACCATCACAATAGCATTTTTAACCACAATACCTATTAACATTATAGCTCCAAGGGCTGCTATAACACTTAATGTTGTTTTAGTTATTAAAAGAGCTAATATTACGCCTGTAAAAGCAAATGGGACAGAAATCATTATTATCAAAGGCATTTTCAGTGATTCAAATTGAGAAGCCATTACTATATAAACAAGAATTAAACTTAAAACTAGCAATAAAGCAAGGTCAGAAAAAGATTCTTTAAGATCTTGATACGAGCCTCCTACATCTATAATTACATTAGAGGGTTTATTAGTTTTATCGACTTCAGCTTGTATTTTATTAGCAAGCTCACCTAATGATATCTTATATGGTGTTGTAGATATTGTCACTATTCTTTCACGGCGTTGTCTTTGTATGGTAGGTGGGGCCCAATGTTGTTCTATTTTACCTACATCACCCAATCTAACTACTCCTGAAGGTGTTAAAATACCTATATTTTCTATATCAGAAAAAGAAGTTTTAAACTTATCATCGAATTTAACCACAATATTATATTCATTGCCTTCCTCTCTATAAGTAGAAGCTGTGTATCCATATACTCTATTTCTTACTAAAGCAGAAAGAGTAGCCGTATTAAGTCCCATACGAGCCATTTTTTCTTTATCCAATATAATTCTTAATTCAGGCTTGGGATCTTCTCTACTTATTGTAACGTCACGGGCTCCATTTATTTTTTTTATGCGTTCGGCCAAATCATTTGCTATAGTAGTTGTTTGATTAAAATCGTAACCATATATATTAACATCAACTGTATTACCACCGCCAGCACTCCTCATTCCTCTTGATGTGGTGTTTACTTTAAACTTAACAATTTCAGGAATTTCAGCCAAATATTTACGTATTAGGTCTGCTATATCATTACTTGAACGTTTTCTTTGTGTTTTATCAGACAATCTCATAGTGATATTAATTATATTAGAACCTGAATTTTGAAACAAAGCTAAAAAACCGCCTTGGTCGTTTGCTCCTGAAGAAATAGAAATTATTTGTTTTTCTGGCACTTCGGCATTAATAAAATCTTCTATTTTTCTAGCTATTTTTACTGTTTCATTTACTCTAATACCTGGCTGTAATTGTATTTCAGCCGAAATTCGACCTTCATCAGCTTGAGGGATAAAATCTGTTTTTAAATATTTAGCAACAACCATAGAAGTAATAAAAATAGCAAA